>JAUQPV010000043.1 GCA_030550225.1 Acidobacteriota bacterium
GGGGAGGCACAGGCAACTGCGTAAGTCCTAATCCTAACGACTCCGCTCGGTCTATGGTCTGTGGTCTCTTTGGTCAGCGGCAAGCAAATGGGTCCTACGGCCGTACTGTCTGATCGCCCTCGTCCGGTACGTGGTCTGGCGGGGCCGGGGGTCGACGGACGACTCGGATTTTCTCTAATCGCCGGCCCTTAACCTCCAGGATAGTGAACTCCAAGCCGTTCCATTGGATGACTTCGCCGACGACCGGCAGATGGGGCACCATGGAAGCAACCCAACCGGCGACGGTCTCCAAATGTTGAGGCATCTGACCCGGGTCTAAGTTGGCCATCTGCCAGAACAATTCGATGGGACAGCGGCCGCGCACGACCCACTCGTTTTCGGACCACGTCTCGTAATACCGCCGGGCATAGTCCTCGGCGCCGACTTCCCGATCCGCCGCCCGGGCCAAGCTGGCGGCCAAATCGACCCATCGGAGGAGGCCCAAGATTTCCCCGTACTCGTCGTAGACGAAGGCGACCGGGGGATAGCCTGTCGACCACGTCCGCCAAAGCGTGACGAGACGCTGACCCTCTGGGACCGTCAGGGGTTCGGCCCATCCGACCTGGCGGATGGGGCGTTTGGGGTCCGTTAACAGGCCTTCGATCAGGTGCTCCCAAGTCACGACGCCGACCCAGCGTTCCGGGACGGTATCATAGACGACCGCCCACGAATAGTGCGTCTGGAGCAAGGCCCGAGCGATCTCCTCGACCGGCGTGTCGACCGAATAAGCTGTTAAGTCCGTCCGGGGGATCAGGATGTCCTCGACCGTTTCCGGTTGAAACGTGACTTCTTCAGCCGGAGCGGCCGATTCGGGGGTCTCGGTCTCCAGGTCCGGGGTGGCGGCTTGGACGAGCCCCAGGGCCCGATCCATGAGGCCGAAGGGTTCCAACAGAAGGGCCTCGACCGATAGGATGACCCAGGCCGGCCGCCACGCCCAGCCTGCCCAGGGGGGTCGACGGTGGCCCCACCATCGACCCACCGCCGTACCCAGGACTGGCAAGACATAAAGCAGTAAGGCCGCCAACCCCAAGTGGGCTGACCCGGAGAGACGTCCCCACAGGAGGCTCACCCAGAAGACGGCCGTACCGATCAACAGGAGACCCTGGACCATCCGATAGTACGGCCACATACGGGGATGCAAAGTATGCGCCCGGACCAACCGAGATGAAGACGGCGGGGGCCGCCGGTGAAGCCAAGTCTCGATGGCGTGGTCCCATATCCATAGATACATGGCCCCCGCGTAGGGGAGCCACCCACCCCACGTCACCCCCTGCCAGGCCCATGCCGATAGGTAGGGATTGTCCATACGGCTTACCCGTGAGCGAATGGCGAATGGCGAACGGTTGGAAGCACGGACTCGCCATCCGCCACTCGCCGCCCGCTACTCGCTACTCGCCCCCCGGAAGGCGGGGTCGATGAACCGACGTCGGATGTCCCGCTCCAGGGCCGCCATCTCCCCCTGATCGACCTCGTGGTCATAGCCCAATAAGTGCAGGAAGCCATGAACGAGCAAGACGGCCAGTTCGTACTCCAAGGCGTGCCCCTGGGCCTGTGCTTGGCGCTGAGCCACCGGAATGGAAAGGACGATGTCTCCCAGGTAGGCCTCCCCATCCGGGAGGGTCTCTCGGAACGGAAAGGCCAAGACGTCCGTCGGTCGGGGTTCTCCCAGGTACTGGCCCTTCAGACGAGCCACCAGCCGATCGCCAGCCAGTACGATGGTCACCTGCTGGTCGGGGACGCCCAGAAAATCGGCCGTGGCGTCTAAGATCGACTCCAACGTCCGACGGGGAACCGATGGGCCTCGGTAACGACGAATCCACGTCCAGCGCATTCTTTCCAGCCAGGTGACAGGGTGATGAAGTGACGAGCGACTACCGACGTGGGCCGATGAGTCTGAATGGGCTTATGGCACTCATCCCCACGAGGAGTTACTTGACCCTCCGCCAGGAACCCGAAGGCTGTTCGACCTCCTCCCCCCGGAGGCTGGGCATCTCGAAGGAGACCGGCCCCTCCCCGAAGTCAAAGCCCGGATACTTCACCCGCTGGTGGTACATCGTGACCAGGGTCTTCCAGAGGGCATCCCGGATGCGGGAGAGCTCTCCCAAGGTCAGTTCGGTCTCGTCGAGCTGGCCGTCTCGGAGACAGTACTCGATGATCCGGTCGACGACGTTTTCCAGCTTCTTGGGCGTCGGCTCCCGCAGACTCCGGGCGGCGGCCTCGACGCTGTCGGCCAGCATCAGGATGGCCGCCTCTTTCGTCTGGGGCTTCGGACCCGCATAGCGGTACGCACTTTCCTCTGGCGGTGCCCCCGCTGGATAGAGGGCCTGGGCCTTTTTATAGAAGTACAGGAGCAGTTTCGTGCCATGATGCTGGGGGATCATATCGACGATGACCTGCGGGAGACGGTGCTTGCGAGCCAGCTCGATGCCCTCCTTGATGTGGGACAGGATGATGAGGCGACTGATGTTCGGATGGGTCCGGTCGTGCGGATTCCCCGAATGTTGGTTCTCGGCAAAGTACCCGGGGCGAACCATCTTACCGATGTCATGATAAAGGGCTGCCACCCGTAAGAGAAGGCCGTTCGCCCCGATGGCCTTGGCGGCGGCCTCGGCCAGCTGGCCGACGGCGATGCTGTGGAAGTAAGTCCCCGGTGCCCGCAGGGCCAACTGCTGGAGAAGGGGATGCTGAAGGTTACTCAGCTCTAAGAGCTTCATCTCCGTAACGATGTTGAAGACGCTCTCCAAGACGGGGAGGACGACGAGGGTCAGGATGGCTGACTCGAGCCCCCCTACGAAGGCCATCCCGAGGCTTTGCAGGGGCCGCGTCGGGGCACCCGTCTGGAACTGAACCCACAGGAGCAAGCCCTGCCAGGCCGTCAGGAGGAGGCTCAGCCGGAATCCGTTGATGAAGAGGTCGATCCGGCGATGATACCGCCGGAAGGTGACGATCGGGAAGAGGACCGCCCCAAGGATGTACAGGAACTGCCAGAAGTCCACGCCCAAGAAGAACCCGACGATCGGGGCCATCCAGAGGCCAAACCATCCGGCTCGGGCCCAGTCACCCAGGAGGACCCACAGACAGGTTCCCAGGGACAGAGGCAGACTGAAGAAAAAGGCCGATTCCCAGGATTCAGGTAGGCCGATCGCCGCCAGGCCGGCGACGACGTACCGTGTCTCGACAAAGACGAGAGTCCATAGGAGTAGCCAAATGGTCACACCCGTCGCAAATAAGGGCTTATGACTGAGGGTGATGTTCCGAAGAGGAAGGCGCGTCATCCCGTAGTAAAGCAGGCCGATCATCAGGCCCGTCCACAAGGCCAGCCCGATGGCCAGGGGGATCAGCGTCCGGGGCGTGCGTTGAGCGGCCAGCCGACTTAGGACCCGCTCGACTTGCGGCGTTACGGTCTGACCAGCCCGGATGATCGTCTGGCCCCGCCGAATCTCGACCCGGACCTCGGGGACCGATTCCATGGCCCGCCGTTGCCGGGCCAGGGTCTCCTCCATCTGGGGCCACAGATTGGCCAAGTTCTGGTCGGCCAGCCAGGCGGCCACGGCGGCCGACCCAGCCCCACCGCTTCCGACCCACCTCTGCCAGAACTGACGAACATCGGCACCGGTCCAGAGATGCAAGTCGGCCGGCCGACCCAGGATTTCCCGGCCGCTGTAAACATCCCGGATGACGAGTCGACCTTCCAGGTCCGTCTGAATTAGGGAGGCATCGGTGATGATGTAATGGCGGTAGACCTCATCGATACCGGCCCGAAGTCGGTCCTCCAGGTCCTTACCAAAGCCCCGTTGGTGGAACCAACGACGGATGGCCTCGGGGAGGGCCTCCAACTCCGGCGGGAGCGACGACCGGCCGTCCCACGACCGGCCTGCCTGAAAGATCACCGTCAGGCGCTCGTGGAGGACTCGACCGACTTGGGGGTCCCAGGCATAGACGGGCGGGACCTCCTGACGGGCCCGCTCCCGCTGGGCGCGGGTCTCTTCTTCATCGACGACGACCAAGTGAAAGGGACTCCGAACCGTCTGGGAGGCGACGGTCCCAGCCGTCCATCGGGGAATCGAATGGGCCTGCTGCCAGAACAAGAGCCAAAAGGTCCATACCCCAGCGGCGAGGCTCCACCACAGCCGGGGATCCCGGACCCACCGGACCCCGTCCCGGACCCAATGGCCCCAACGACATTCCGGAGGAACTTCCGAGCTTCTCATGGCGAGTCGGTCGGACCGTCCCCGTCGGCCGCCGCGGGACCGAATCGGCGACGGCCCTCATAACGCTCGTAGGCCTCGACGATTTTGCGGACCAGGGGGTGACGCACGACGTCCTCGGTGTCGAAAAACACAAACTGCAAGCCCTCGATGCCTCGGAGGATCGTGATGGCCTCCCGAAGGCCCGAGACCTGTCCCGGCGGCAGGTCGACCTGCGTGATGTCCCCCGTGACGACGACCTTCGAGTTGAAGCCGATACGGGTCAGGAACATCTTCATCTGCTCGGACGTCGTATTCTGGGCCTCGTCCAGGATAATGAAGGCGTCGTTCAGGGTCCGACCACGCATGAACGCCAGAGGGGCGATCTCGATGATGCCCTTTTGATGCAGGGCGTCCACCCGCTCGATGTCCATCAAGTCATAGAGGGCGTCAAACAGGGGCCGTAAGTAAGGATGGACCTTCTCGATCATCGTGCCGGGCAGGAAGCCCAAGCGTTCACCCGCCTCCACGGCCGGCCGGGTCAGGATCAGGCGACTGACCTGCCGGTTGGACAAGCATTCCAACGCCATGGCGACCGCCAGGTAAGTCTTACCCGTACCGGCGGGACCGATGGCGAACACAAAGTCGTAATTCCGCATGGCCTCGATGTACAGGCGCTGGTTCCGGGACTTGGGATACACGCTCCGCTTGGGCGACGCCCGGACCTGATAGGTCTCGTAGTACTGCGTCAGGTCGACGTCTGGGTCCTCTTCGGTCACCCGAATGAGCGTGACGACATCGTCGGCCTGGACGGGTTGGCCCTCCAAGCTCATCGTCGAAAGCTGGCGGATGACCCGCTCGGTGCGAGCGACGTTGCCCGGTGTACCCTCGATGTAAAGGTGGTTCCCCCGCGTGTAAATGCGAACCCGTAAGCTTTTCTCCAAGAGGCGGAGGTGCTCGTTTAGGGGGCCCATCACGGGCCGGGTGACTTCCGGCGGAATCTCTAAACGACGCATCGTCGGTTGTTTCCCCTCGTCTCGGACGCCAGGGCGCACGGGACCTCGAACCTCGCCAGGGGTCGGTTAGATGAGAAAGTCCAAGTCCTCATCACCCGAGGGGGTCGACGGGGGTGCCTCATACGGCTCGTCAAAAGCCGGGGGCGGCTCGATAGGTTCTTCGACCTCCGAGGCCACTCCACGGGGGTCCAAGAACCCGATGTCCCGGGCCACGATCTCCGTCACGTACCGGGCGATGCCCTGGCCGTCCGTATATTGACGGGTCTGCAAACGGCCCTCGACCAAGATAAAGCGGCCCTTTTGGATATATTTCTCGGCGAAGTCGGCCAGGTCGCCAAAGGCGACGATCCGATGCCATTCGGTCCGCTGTTGACGTTGGCCTCCGGCGTCGCGCCAGACCTCGTTCGTCGCCAGCGTAAAGTTGGCGACCTTCCGGCCCGTCGGGGTCGTCCGGACCTGCGGGGGCCGGCCGACATGACCGATCAGGAAGACACGATTCATACTCCGCATGCCTGGCCTCTTCCGATTCGCTCGGATGGATCAATTTTAAGCGAAAGCGACCGACCTGACAAACCGCAGATCCGTTGGAGTGGGATGCTTCGAGAAGGACCTGTTACAATAGGACGACGGGGCGTCGGACTCCCAACACTGAGTATCGGAGACCGTCTGTAGGTTACCCCTGCCGGGCTTTTCAGGGAGGCGCATGGGGATCGGTGAGAAGGGGACTCGGGCCCCCGACTCGAAAGTCGGAGACGACCGGATGACCCCAGGGGACGAGACCTTGGAACACGCCCTGGCGACTCTCCGGACCATGGTCGACCGGACGCGGCGTCGCCTGGCGATCGCGCGGATGGGAACCGACGGCCGGCAGGCCATGCGACTGCTTCGGTGTCCCTTAGATGGCCTTGTCGCCGGCGTCCTGTATGCCGTGGGTGGGCGCGTGGCCGTGCGACAGCTCTACCGGTCGGGCCGCCTGCCGGTCGTCCCCTTCCGATACGAAAGCCGGGCCGCCGTCCTTGAACTTTTAAAGGGGGCTCCCCCATGGACGGAGATTCAAGCGCAGGCGTTGGCATGTTTGCGCCAGCTCGGGAATCTCTCGGAGTTCCATACATGAAAATGGTCTTCGTTTCTTCGTTATCCGAGGAGGTCCATCCCCGGCGGGTCCTCCACGAGACGGGTCCCCTGCGGGTCATCGTCCCGGCCCACGATCCGTACGCCGACCTGGTCGAGTCCCTTTGCCGGCAACGGGGTTGGGAATGTCGGCGGGTCGAGCGGCACGTCGTCGGGGACGTGGAGCTCCCCCTGGGTCCGCCCTTCGTGTTTGTGGAATCGCTTCGCCTCCTCTGTCGGGGGACGGCCTCGATGGTCTACGAGGCTTCCGTGGGCGAAGGCATCATCGTCCTAAAGCAGATCCCCCTGGACGTCGGGATGGACCATCCCGTGAAGTATCTTTTGGCTTCTCAGGAGGCCAAGCTCTTGATCGGCCTGCGGTCGCCCTGGACGGTGCCCGTCCTGGGCACGGGGACGACGCCGACGGCCATCTGGGTCGCCATGGAGCGGATGGATGCCACGCTGGACCGCTGTCTGGAGACCCTCGACCCGTCGGCCCTGAGTCTCGTCTTGGCCGACGCCTGCCGGGGCCTCGCGTTCCTCCACGAATCCGGTTGGGTCCACATGGACGTAAAACCCCAGAACATTTTCGTCCATCAGGGACGGGGCCGTCTGGGGGACTTTTCGGCGATGTGGCGGCGCGACGCATGTCTGCCGATTTCCCTTCGGGCCCTCACGCCCCGGTACGCCGACCCTCGGCTGATGCGACCGGAGGGTCGCATCCTGGAGGCCGTCCCCGAGTTCGACGTTTACTCGATGGGTGTCGTCCTGCGGGAACTCGTCGAGAAGGGCTACCTTCCCGAGACAGCCCGGGACCTCGCCCAACGGTGCCTGGGGAGTTTGCGGCCCTCGGCGGAAGAGTTGGCCGACCGCTTGGAGGCATTGAGCCATGCTGGACGTCATCCTTGACGCCATCTGGGACCGTTGTGTCGAGCTCTGGGTCACAGACCGAGGCTACTACGTCGTGTCGGCCCCGACGGGCCATTTGGAGACCCTCCCAGAGCTGGCCGACCTCCGGCCGGACCGCCCCGTCGAGGCCCTGTGGGAGGAAATCCGGCGCCAGTCCAGTCTCCTGATCCCGGCGGATGTGCCCGTCGAGACGGCCGTCTGGATCGACGCCCAGGGACGTATGTGGCGGGCGACCTACTTTCGGTCGATTCATGCCATCGTCGTCCTCCGTCGGGTTGGCTTTCCCTTCACGACGGCCGACTACCCAGAGCCCTTCCAGCGGTTCGTGCCGACGCTGATCGGGGAGGGTCGGGGCCTGATCCTCATCGGCGGCCCTATCGGAGGCGGCAAAAGCGCGCTACTGTCGGTCTTCCTGCGGGAGCTCATCCGTCAGCCCGTCGGGATCGGGATCTACGAAGAAAGCCTGGAGCTGGACCTGCCGACCGACCGGGCCGTCGTCTTCCATCGTCTCCGCGGTGTCCACTATCCGAACCTGGCCGAGGCGTTGGAGAGCGACCGCCGGGTCATGCTCCGGGCCGTCGCCGTCCAAGAGGTCACCGAACGGGACGTCCCGGCCCTCTTGCACCCGATCCGTATGGGCCGTCTCGTCCTGACGACGATGCACGCCGTCTCCCTTCGGGAACTGCTGCACCGCCTGAGTCAAGCCGTCGGCGGGTCGGCCGTCTTGGCCGACATCCTGACGGCCTTGATCATGGTCCACCTGCGGCTGGGTCGAGAGGGCCGGGTCATCCCCATACCGTCCATTTTCCGGCCGACCGGGAGCGTGCGGGTCTCCCTCGAGCGGGGCGACCTGGACGGAGCCATCCAGGCCCACGAACATGACCGGGAGGGACTCGACAACCTACCCGAATCGGTCGTCCTGAGTTGGCTGGAGGCCCAGGGCTGGATCGAACCTGAGTCGGCCTTCCACGTGGGTCGAACGTATATCCAGGAGGTCCACGGCGGGGGAACCATCCGACGGATGATCCCGGGCGGTCTGGGCGTTCACTTTTCGGCCAAGGTCCAGGTTCAAGCGGGCGTGGTCAGCGTCCTCCAGATGCGACCCTTCCGAGACGGGGAAGCGTGCGCCTGTATCCAGGAAGCCGCCCGGTCGTGGCCGGACGGATTCTATCAGGTCGAGCTCACGGAGTGATACTGCTGGTGGGCATGAGGGGCACCATGCATTACATCATCCGGTACCCGATGAGCTATGGGAACGTTCAACCGCCGGGCATCGCTTTCGTCGACCACTGCATGCTCACGGCGACGACCCACCGGGCCGTCATCGTGCCCCAGGCCGCCTTGGTCCTGCCCATCGTCGACCAGCTATGCGCCCTCCAGGCCGACTTTCAGTGCCAGCCTATCCGCCCCTTCTCGCGTCTCCCAGAAGCGACCCACGGATATCCCCGGGAGGGCCTCTGTAGCTACTTGTACTACCACGTCCTCCAGTCCCGGGCTCCTTATGCCCTCCTTCAGCAGGACGGGGTTCGTCCCGTCTTCGTCCGCCTCTTAGAGCGAGAGTATCCGGTCGCCCAGAATCAGGTCATCGTCACTCGAGAAACCGTCGTCATCGAGTTCATCGAACCCTCGCGAGTGCTCGTATGGCCGGAATGATTTGCCCCACGTGCCTAAACCGTATGGACGGGACCTGTCCTTTGCACGGGGGATTCCTGTGTGAACGCTGTCAGCGATGTTACTGCGAGCGTCGAGAGGAGCCCCTTCAAGCCGACGTGTTCGACGCCATCGACATGGGCCTTTATGAACAGGACCCGGCCTTCTGGCAGGCCCTCCAGGCCGTCCCCTGCCGTTTGGAGGGGGACCGCATCTTCTGCCTCTACGTGCCGCGGGGCGAACCGGTCGCCGAAATCCGGCGAGCCATCTCAGAACATTTCTTAGTTCGGCAGGTATTTCTGAAGCCGACGCCGTCCGTCCCCGAACTACCCGTAGCGGCTCCCTTCTACATCGCCTGTACCGGACGACCTGGCGCCGGTTGGTTGATCCCGGCGGAAGGTGCTCCCCGCCCATGGCCGGAGCACATGAACACGCCCGGCCTTCCGATCACTGAAGATTGGTATGAAATCCCGACGCCTGTCCGGGTCCGGCCCGAGTGGGCGGACTTGATCCGGTCCCATCCCCGATGCCGTCTTTACACGCCGCCCTTCCCGCTGGCCGTCTCAAAGGCCATCCTGGACGCCGATTCCCGCAGCGTCTGGATGTGGCACGGCCCCTTTCGGTCCGTGGCCGCCTACGTGAGCGTGCCGGTCATCCCGGTCCCCCACCCCTGGGGCGGCGTCCGCGTGATCCGATGGTGCCACCCTGGCTGTGTGGACATCCGGTCGGCTGAACCCCGGCCCGCCGTCGTGGCCGTCTGCATCGTCACGCCCGTGACGGACGGCGCCTCGACCGCCTTGGAGGTCGGCATCCAGCGCATCCTCCAACGGCGGACCTAAGCCGATGGCACGACAATCCGACCGTTGGGCAGTCCGGCAATTCGGAAGCTGGGGAGACCAGGTGCTGGGTACTTCGATAGATGGGTCCTCCGACGACGGGACGCCCGGACCTTTTAAGTTCCCGGACTGCCGAACTCTCGGCACCCGGGACTTGACACCGAGTCCTACAGCGCCCCCAGGGGGACGAGGCGCCGATATGCCTCCCGGTACTTCTCGATCGTTTGGCGGACGACGTCCGGCGGGAGGGGCGGCCCCGGCGGCTGTTTGTTCCAGCCAAGGCGGCTTGTGTAGTCCCGCACGTACTGCTTGTCGAAGCTCGGCGGCGTCCGGCCCGGTTCGTAGAGGTCCTTCGGCCAAAAGCGGGACGAGTCGGGCGTCAGGAGCTCATCCACGATGCAGATCTGCCCCTCCTCGTCGGTGCCGAACTCGAACTTCGTGTCGGCGATGAGGATGCCCCGCTGTTCGGCGTACTCGGCGGCCTCTCGGTAAATCTGGAGGCTCCAGTCCCGGAGCGTTTCGGCCGTCTTCCGGCCGACGAGGCGGACGACCTCATCGAAGGTCAGGGGCTGGTCGTGACCCGTCTCGGCCTTGGTCGTCGGCGTGAAGACCGGCTCCGGCAGGCGGTCGGCCTCCCGGAGGCCCGGCGGCAGGACGACGTCCAGGATGCGACCCGTCTCCCGGTACATCTGCCAGCCGCTCCCCGTGATGTAGCCCCGGACGACGCACTCGACGGGGAATACCTTGAGCTTGCGGACGAGCATGACCCGTCCCTCCAGGTAGGGGTACCGCTGGCCGAGGCCGTCCGGCAGATCGGCCAGCCGGGTGCTGACCAGATGATGCGGAAACCGGTCCTGGAACTTCCAGAACCAGAAGGCCGACAGGGCCGTCAGGATACGGCCCTTGCCGGGGATCGGCGTCGGCAGGACGACGTCAAAGACGGAGATTCGGTCCGTGGCGACGATCAGGAGATGGTCGCCGAGGTCATAGATGTCCCGGACCTTGCCCCGCTTCAGGAGCGGTACGCCCTCCAAGTGGGTCTCGGCGAGGCCCGCCTCCGCCTCCATCAAGGTCGAGACCCACGGGGCGCCTTGGAGGACTTGGGCTTTCTGACGAGACCGAAAGTCCTCCAGGTCGGTCTGAAGCATCGGATGGCCGATCTGCAGGATGCGGGCCGCCAGGAGGGCCGCATTGGCGGCCGCATCGACGCCGACGCCGGCGACGGGTACGCCCGGCGGCATCTGCACGATCGACAACAGGGCGTCCAGGCCCGACAGGACGCCCGACCCGATAGGGACCCCGATGACGGGCTTCAGCGTATGAGCCGCCAGGACGCCCGGCAGGTGAGCCGCCATCCCAGCGGCGGCGATGAACACTTGGACGCCCCGAGCCTCGGCATTTCGCACATAGGCGACGACCTCGTCAGGCGTCCGATGGGCCGACAAGACGACGGTCTCGTATGGAATCCCAAGTTGGTCCAACGTCTCCTGACACCGGGCCAGCTTCGGGAGGTCGCTGGCCGACCCCGTGACGATGGCGACGAGGGGGGTCCGATACGCATCGGCCCCGCTGTGAACATAGATGGCCACGCCGGCTCGACGAGTCGTCCCGATGGGCGTGATGGTCACGACGATGTCCTCGCCCAGCCGATACGTCCCGCCTTGGACGAACCACTGGCCGTGTCGCTCGACTTCCTGAAGATAGCGAATCAGGTCTTGAAGGGTCGACTGCAATGACATAGGTCTTCCTCAAGGGTGCGGTCTTCGGTGTTGGGTGTTAGGTTAGCAGGACCCTTCGGTTCGTGAAAACCCGCATGGTTCGGGGCGGACGGGTTTTTGGAAGGGACGGAGGGGCGAAGGTACGAGCCACGGTCTTGGGCCGACGGGCAGGTCGGGATCATCCTTACATTAGCACTCCATCACTTCGTCACTTTATACCCGACACCCCACACCCGATTATGGCTCGACAAGGACCTTTAAGGAGTCCCGGGGATGCAGGACGAGCTCAAAGGCCCGAGCGATATCCTGTAAGGGAAACCGGTGCGTGACCAGGTCCCGCACAGAGATGCGGCCCCATCGAAGAAGGTCCAGGGCCTGTTGCATATCTGCCGGGGCCGCCCCGTAGGAACTCGTCAGGGTGACCTCATTACGCCAGAACAATTCGTTAAAGGGTAGCGTCACGGTCGCTTCTGGAGGCACGGGAGCAAAGAACAGGATAGTCCCCCCTCGGTCGACACAACGAAAGGCCAACTCGACGGCCGGCGGGGCCGACGTACAAACGATGACCTGTTGGGCCCGCCGACCCTCCAGGTGCGTCTGCAGTGTAGCGACGATGTCGTCCTCGGGCGACCCGACGGCCACGGCCCCCATCCGAAGGGCCCTCTCCCGACGGAAGGGGTCCGGCTCAATACCTATGATCGGCCCGGCCCCGAGGGCCTGCGCCGCCCGAATATGCAGAAGTCCCGTCACACCACAGCCGATGACGACGACACTCTGGCCGGGCTCTAAGTGGGCCAACCGCTGACCCCGTAGGACACACCCCAGGGGTTCGACCATCGCCCCGTCAGCCCACGTCAGGGTCTCCGGCAGACGAAAGACGCCCCGGCGGGTCTGGGGAGCTGGCACGCGGATGTACTCGGCGAATCCGCCGGGGTCCACGTGGCCCGTCTGCAGGACGGGACAGACGGTCTCGTGACCGGCGTAGCAATACGCACAGGCCCCGCACGGGACGTGGTGAGCCACGACGACCCGGTCTCCCGGCCGGAGGTGGCCTACCCCATCGCCGACCTCGACGACCTCGCCGGCGATCTCATGGCCCAGGACGGTCGGCGCGCGGGGACGACGGTACCACTCGAGGACGTCGCTTCCACAGACGCCGCAGGCCCGCACCCGGACGAGGACCTCCCCAGGCCCAATCGCCGGGACAGGCCGTTCCTCCAGCCGGATGTCACGGTTGCTGTAATAGACGGCGACCTGCATGGCTTGGGATGAACGTAGCCCTTCGGCCCATGAGAATGGCGTCAGGACGGCCTTTTCCACCGTCCGAGAAGCCCGGTTTTTCAAAGA
>JAUQPV010000376.1 GCA_030550225.1 Acidobacteriota bacterium
GAGACGGTCGTGCACGTTCGACCGGGCCCCGGGTCGCCGGACACCGGACCCCCGGCAGACCGGCCCCGGGACGACATGCCCCGGCGATCCTCATCGGTCTCACGGGCCGACCTGTGGCGGGCCGCCCTCCGGATGGCGGCCGAGCGACCTCTTCTGGGGGTCGGGCCCGACAATTTTCGACGCCTTTACGGTCGTTACCTGGGGATGGCCGAGTGGGACGAACGGGTCCACGCCAATAGCCTTTACCTGGAACTCCTGGCCGACCTGGGTCTGGCGGGGACGTTGGCCTTCTTCTGGGTCGTGGGGGCTGTGGGGGTCCGATGGATTCGGGCGATGGCTCAGCTTCGACAGCGTGGGGCCGGCTCGGCAGGACCCATGCTGGTCGGCCTGGGCGGGAGCCTCCTGGCGTTCCTTTTGCACGGCGGCGTGGACTACTTTCTCGGCTTTACGCCTATCTACCTGCTGTTCTGGATGACACTGGGGCTGATCGTGGGGGTCACGGGATCCGGCCGTCCGGCCATCCGGGAGCCGGGCCGATAGACAGTCGGCAGTAGACGGATGGGGCGCCGTCGAGACCCCGGCATGACGGCCGGTTCCATAAGGAAGACACCGGCATCACTGCCGGTGTTCGGAGGTTAGATGCCGACCTGCCTACTGGCTATCTGTCCATCTGCCTATCTGCCGACCTGTCGAACTGCCGAATACAACGCCTGCAGGCGGGCCACGGTGTGGGTGAGGGTATAATCTGAAGCGACGGCCTGCAGGCAGGCCCGCCCCATGGCCTCTGGGAGGCTGGGGTCTTGAAGGACAGCCGTGAGGGCCTCGGCCAGGGCCTTGGGGTCGCCGACCGGGACGGCCCGGGTCGCCGGCTCAAGGTCCGGAATGAGGCCGACGGCCGTGCCGACGGTCGTTCGGGCACAGGCGGCCGCTTCCAAGGTGACCATGCTCTGGCTCTCGTAGCGGGACGAGAGGACGCACAGGTGAGCGGCTCGGTAGTAGGCCGGGAGGCGCTCGTGAGGGACAGCCCCGTGGAAGGTCACGTGCGCTTCGATACCCAAGGCTTGGGTCAAACGGCGAAGGGAATCCCGTAAGGGGCCATCGCCGACGACGTGGAGATGGACGTCTGGGCGTCGGGCGCTCACGATGGCCATGGCCCGTAAGGCCGTCGCCGGGTCTTTCACAGGGACGAGCGAGGCGACCTGGAGGAGATGGATGCCGCCTCCGACCCAGGGGACCGAACCTGGCGGTCCGGCATAGGGGTGGAACCGCTGGGTGTCCACGCCCAGGGGGAGCCGCAAGAGTCGCTCCGGCGACACCCAGGCCTCGGCTTGCCGGTACACGGCCTGAGACCCGACCGTTACCCGGGTCGCGCCCCGGAGGGCCACTCGCACGAGCCAACGATTGATATGACTGAGCTGACCCCCATAACCGATGTCCGGCAGGGCGACCAGCTCCCCGCCCATGACGGACACGACGGTCGGAATTCCCAGGCGACGGCCGACGGTGACGGCGAAGAAGCCCGGCTCGTCGGCCCAGAGTGCATGGAAGACGTCCGGGGCCCATCGGCGGACTTGCTGGAGGATGGAGGCCCAGGCCCGCTGGAGGAATACCAGCCTTCGGAAGCCCTTCCGTCGGGCGCCGCCCAAGGCGTCGACGACGGCCCCGTCCAGGGGATATCGGTCCCGACGGTAAGGATACCGCAAGGCAAAGACGTGGACTTCGTGCGACCGGGCCATCGCCCGGACCAGGTCCCGGACGACCGGGATGCACCAGTCGGCTTCGTCGCCGCTAAACGCTGGCGTGATAAAGGCGATACGCACGCCCAGAGCGTCTCCCGTTCCCAGTTTGTCACGTTGCCGGGGATTCGGTCAAAATGGGTGTTTGGTGTTGGGTGCTGGGTGTTGGGTTCTTGAAAAAGGGACCTAACACCCAACACCCAGCACCGAGCACCGATTTTTCGAAGGGTCGGAAAAGCTGAATCCATACGGGTTTTCACGAACCGAACGGCTATGCTAAGTACCTAATACTGACCTGCCCATGCGTCGGAGGTCCGGCTTTGCATCGATGGGACGTCATCGTCGTCGGGGGCGGCCCGGCGGGTCTCCATACGGCGGAACGCTTGGCCG
>JAUQPV010000044.1 GCA_030550225.1 Acidobacteriota bacterium
GTGGCCGTCCTCCTGGGGTGGCTTGTCGCCGGAGAACCCCTGACGCCCCGGGTCGGAGTGGCGGCGGCCTGCATCACCGCCGCCGTCATTCTTATCACGACGGACCGTCGTCGAACGACCGCTCCCCGACCGGTCGAACCGGCCGCCTCGGTCGCCCCCCTGCGGTCGGTGCTCCCGACGCAGTCGAAGGGATATCCGTCGGAGGTCAGCCATGGATGACATTCGGTACCCCATCGGCCGATTCCAGTGGACGGGGCCGGCCACGGAAGAACTGCGCCAGGCTTGGATCGAGGACATCGCCGCGGCGCCGGCCCAGCTCCGAGCGGCCGTCGCCGGCCTCGAGCCATGGCAACTCGACACGCCCTACCGGCCCGGCGGGTGGACGCTTCGCCAGGTCGCCCATCATCTGCCGGACAGCCACATGAACGCTTACGTCCGCTTCAAGCTGGCCCTCACAGAGGACCACCCGACGATCAAACCCTTCTCGCAGGACCGTTGGGCCGAGCTGGCCGACTACCGGGTCGTGCCTGTCGAGGTCTCGGTGGCCCTCTTAGAAGCCCTGCACCATCGATGGGTCGCCCTCTTACGGAGTATGCGACCCCAGGACTTCCAGCGGACTTACTTCCACCCTGAACACAAGAAGGACTTCCCGTTGGAATATGCCCTGGCCCAGTTCGCCTGGCACGGGCGCCATCACATCGCCCAGATCACGACTTTCCGTCAGCGGATGGGCTGGTAGGTAAGGTCTTCGGTGTTGGGGCTTTGTCAAGATTTGATTTTTGATGGAGTTTCCCCTCCCCCAAGGCGACACGCGGCTTGCCCCGGGTCTACAGGGGGGTTAACTTTCAAAAAGACTTCTCCCCCACGGAGCGCTTGCGATGACCGAGACGACTCAGGTCCGGGACCCCGTATGTGGGATGGAGGTCGACCCCCAGACGGCCCCCGTGTCTCTCCAGTGGGAGGGCCAGACGTACTATTTCTGTTGCGAGCACTGTATGCGGCGTTTCCTTGAGCGGGTAACGAGTAGCAAGCAGTGAATGACGAGTAGCGAATGTGAGGGGCAGACGGCCGTTATCCGCCCTTTGCTATCCACTATTCTTCTTACTCTCGCCCCTCCGGGGGTGACGGGATGAAGGCGATATCATCTTTCCTTCGACGTCTCCGGGAAGACCCGGACTTTCGGGAAGAGGTCCGGCGTCAAGTCTTAACGGATGAACTCCTCGACCTTCCTGCTCGCGTAGAGCGCCTGCGGGCCGAGCTCCATGAGGAATTCCGCCGTGTCTGGGAGGTCATCGGCGCTCTGACGGAGCGGATGGACCGGGTCGAGGCCCAGCTTCAGGAGAACGCTCGGCAGATTGCCGAGAACTCTCGCCAGATCGCCGAGAACTCTCGGCAGATCGCTTCTCTGACGGAGCGGATGGACCGGGTCGAGGCCCAGCTCCAGGAGAATGCTCGGCAGATTGCTGAGAACTCTCGGCAGATCGCTTCTCTGACGGAGCGGATGGACCGGGTCGAGGCCCAGCTCCAGGAGAACGCTCGGCAGATTGCTGAGAACTCTCGGCAGATCGATCAACTTACCCGGGTCGTACGGAATCATACGAGGACTCTGAGCCGCCACGGGCTCTTCATCGGGGCCGCCGTCGAGGTTCAAGCTCGAAACTCCTTGAAGGCGCAGGCGGAGGGTCGGGGTCTGCGGTTTTTACGGCCGTTCCGGTTTGTCGCCGGGCCCGACTGGGAGATCGATGGGATCGCCGAGGCGGAGGGTCCGGGAGGGCGGGTCTGGTTGTTCCTGGAAACCAAGAGCCGGGTCGACTCGGCCGACGTCCAGCGCTTTGCCCGACTTTTCCGTCGGCCTGACGTCCTGGCGGCTCTTCGGGAATTGGGTATCCGGGGACGGGCCGAGGCGTGGGTCTTCGCACCGACGCTCGGATGGTCGGCGGAAGATGTAGCCCGGTCCGAGGGTGTGGGCCTGATCGAGTCCGAGGCCGGGGTCCTCGTCGAGGCCCTTCCCTTTGAATTGGCGAGCGGCGAGTAGCAAATAGTAGCGAATGATGAATGGCGAGTCTCGAACAGCGAGGGGCGGAAGGACTGACCTATGAAGCATTTTGGGTCTATCCGGGTTGTCGTGCGTGATCCTGTTTGTGGGATGGAGCTGGATCCGGAGGCGGCTTCGTATGCTCTCACCCGGGACGGCCGGACCTACTACTTTTGTTCACCGGCCTGCCTGACCCGGTTCGTCACGGGGGATACGACCGTGCCGGCCGACATGCCGGTCCCGGCAGAGGCGCCGCCGGCGGCCGGGTCGGCGTTTCCGGTCCTCTCGCCGGAGGCCTGGACGGTCCCGATCCGGGGCATGCACTGCGCCTCGTGTGTCCTGACGGTCGAGGAAGCCCTGAAGGCCCTGCCCGGCGTCCGCCAGGTCGAGGTCCAACTGGCGACGCAGACGGCCCGGGTCGAGGCCGACCCGTCGGTCCCGGCGGCGGCCCTCGTCGAGGCCGTCCGGCGGCGGGGCTATGACGTCGAGACGACCGAGTGGCGGCTCGTCATCGAGGGCATGCACTGTGCCTCATGCGTCGAGCGCATCGAGCGGGCCCTCCGCCGCCAGCCGGGCGTCTTGGAGGCGACCGTCGACCTGGCGACGGGAATGGCTCACGTGCGGGTCATCCCGGGTGTCGCTCAGCGAAAGGCCCTGGCGCAAGCCGTCGCCGATGTCGGCTACCGGGTCGTCGCCGTCGAGGCCCGGCCCGTTCGGGAGACGTGGGTCCACCGGGAGTACCGGGACTACCGTCGGCGGTTCTGGGTCAGCGCCGTCCTGACGGCTGGCATCGGGTTCCTCGAACTACCCTCGATGCTTGGCCTCTCGGTCGGCCTCCCTCACGGTCCGTGGACGAACTGGCTGCTCCTCGTCTTGGCGACGCCCGTTCAATTCTGGGCTGGGGCACCCTTCCTGCGGGGTGCCTGGGCGACCGTCCGGCGGGGGTCGGCCGACATGAACACGTTGGTCGCCCTCTCGACGCTGACGGCCTTCCTGTACAGCCTGGCTGTGATGCTCCTCGTCGGTCCCCGACACCCGGGACCCGGGACCTGGGACCGCCATACGTACTTTGATACGTCGGCGACGATCATCACGCTGATCCTCTTGGGCCGGCTCTTAGAGACCCGAGCTCGAGCCCGGACGGGTGAGGCTCTTCAGCGGCTGATGGCTCTGCAGCCGGCGACGGCCCGCGTCCTCCGGGACGGCGCCGAGACGGAGGTCCCTGTCGAGGACGTGCGGGTCGGGGACCTCGTCGTCCTGCGGCCTGGCGACCGGGTCCCTGTCGACGGGGAAGTCGTCGAGGGGTTCTCGACCGTCGACGAGTCGTCTGTCACGGGGGAGAGCGTCCCGGCCGACAAGGGTCCCGGCGACCGGGTCGTGTCGGGAACGCTGAATCAGACGGGCCGGCTCGTGTTTCGAGCGACCCAGGTCGGCGAGGCGACGGTCCTTCAGCAGATGATCCGGCTCGTCGAACGGGCCCAGGCCTCGAAGGCCCCGATCCAGCGGCTGGCCGACCGGATCAGTGCTCGGTTCGTCCCGGCCGTCCTCGGCGTGGCCGCCCTGACGTTCCTGGTCTGGGTCACGTGGGGGCCGGAGCCCCGATGGGTCAATGCGATGGTCAGCGCTATCGCTGTCCTGATTATCGCCTGTCCGTGCGCCTTAGGCCTGGCGACGCCGACGGCTGTCGTCGTCGGTGTCGGTCGGGGGGCGACCCAGGGGATTCTCGTCAAGAACGCCGAGACCTTCGAGAAGGCCCACCGTCTGCGGGTCATCGTCTTTGATAAGACGGGCACGTTGACGATGGGCGAGCTTCAGGTCCGAACGGTCGAGGCCCTCGACCCAGCATTTTCCGAGGCGGAAATTCTCCGGCTGGCCGCCTCCGTCGAGCAAGCCAGCGAGCATCCCATCGCCCGGGCCATCGTCGAGGCGGCCCGGGGGCGGGGCCTCGAGCCAGCGTCCGTCGAGGGCTTCTGGGCCGAGCCCGGCGTCGGTGTCCGGGGTGTCGTCGAGGGCCGACGGGTCGTCGTCGGGACGGCGGCCGTCCTGGAACGGGAGGCTGTCCCGACGGCCGCCGCTGAGAACGCTCGCGCCCGCATGGAAACCCTGGGCCAGCGGGGCGAAACGCCCGTCGTGGCCGTCGTCGACGGCCAGCCCGTCGGGATCATCACGGTCGCCGACCGGGTCCGGCCCGAGGCCCCGGCTGTCCTGCGAGACCTCCGGTCGATGGGGATTCGGACCGTCATGCTGACGGGGGACATCCCGGAGACGGCGGCGGCCATCGCCCGGACACTCGGGATCGACGAGTACCGGGCCCGCGTCCTGCCCCACGAGAAGGCGGCCCATATTCAAGACCTTCAAGCGATGGGCGCCGTCGTCGGGATGGTCGGCGACGGAATCAACGATGCCCCGGCCCTGGCCCAGGCGGACGTCGGCATCGCCATGGGCCGGGGGACCGACGTCGCCATCGAGTCGGCCGAGATCGTCCTCCTCCGGAACGACCTGCGGGGGGTCGTGGACGCCGTCCGACTGGCCCGGGCGACTGTCCGCACGATCCGGCAAAATCTGTTTCTGTCGTTTATCTATAACGTCCTGGCGATCCCCATCGCGGCGGGCGTCCTGTACCCCGCGCTGGGCCTACGGCTCCACCCGAGCGTGGCGGCGGCCGCCATGGCGATGAGCTCCGTCAGCGTCGTGACGAACTCCCTCCGCCTCCGCCGGACGACCCTGCGCTGATTTCGTCTCGGGCAGATAGGTTGACCCCCCTGACGGCGCCTCATATAGTTAGCCGATACCCCCCGGCATGGGTTCCATGGCCAAGGAAGACGTCGAAGCCGGTGTCCCGTCGTCTGATTCGACGGCCTCGTGGGCCCAGAAAGAATACGAGGCCTGGCAGAGGGCCGTCGAGGAGCGAAAGGCCACGGAGGCCGTCTACAACGAATGGCTCACAGAAGTCGACCGTCTGCACGACGTCCCGCCCCTCGAAGAGGCCGTCCCCGTCATCCGCCAGCTCCAGGGCGACTTAAATCGTCTATATGAGCTCCTGTCCGTATTCCGGGAGGTCCCCGTCCGCCGGTGGAATCCCCGGTGGTGGTTGAACCGTCTCTTGGAGTGGGCCTTGGGTCCGCTCCTGAAGCGCCAGCGGGCGTTCAACGCCGTCGCCGTCCATCTCCTCAACGAGACCCTCGATTACTTGGCCGACACGACCCGGCGACTCCGGGCCCTGCTGGAGGCTCAGGTCCGCTACTTCCAGCAGGTCACCCCATGGATCGACGTGAAGGTCCGAGAACTCCGGGCCGAGCAGGTCCATAACGTCACTTACAACGTGGGCCGGGTCCTGGAGCACGTCCGTGCCTGGCAACGGCAGACCCTGCCCCATGTTCAGCCGGATTTCTACAAGGTCGAACGCCTGGCCGTCGAACTGGAAGATCTCCGACGGCAGGTCACAGGCACGTCCGCCTCGCCGGCACCGATTGTCTCGCCGGACTACGGCCGGCCGCTCCGGCCCTGGGATTTTCCCCTGGCCAAGGACTTCCGGTACTACGTATTCGAGGAGATCTTTCGGGGGCCCTCGCCGGGGCTGAAAGAGAAGCTCCGGATGTATCTCCCGTACTTTGCCGAGGCCCCGGAGCCCATCCTGGACGTTGGGTGCGGCCGGGGTGAATTCCTCGAGTGGATGCAGTCTTTAGGGAAAGACGCTTACGGCCTGGAGGTCAACGCTTATGAGGTCCAGAGGCTCCGAGCGGCCGGCCTCCGGGTCGTCTCCGAGGACGCCCTGAGCCATCTCCGGGGCTTACCGGCGGGGAGTGTCGGCGGCGTCTTCTGCGCTCAGGTCGTCGAGCACCTGCTTCCGGAACACGTGTACGAGCTCGTCGTTCAGCTTCACCGGGTCATGAAGTCCGGGGCCCCGCTCGTCATCGAGACGCTGAACCCCCTCTCCGTATACGCCTTCCATCGGGTGTACTTGATCGACCCGACCCATGTCTATCCGGTCCATCCCCAAACGCTGGTCTTCTTCATGCGCTATGCGGGCTTCCGGGACGTGACGGCTCACAGCATCACGCCCGTACCCGATTCGGTCCGCCTGCCCCTGCCGGGGGACGGCCTCCCGGAGGAGGTCCGGTCTTACTGGACCGAGGTCGTCCGGCGGTTAAACGAATTCCTCTTCGACACCGTCGAATACTACGTCGTCGGCTATCGGCCATAGCTAAGGGGCAGGTGGGCAGGAGGATGTCGATGCGGGGATTCCGAGTCGTCCGACGGGTCTTCTTCGTGTATGGGCTTCTGGTCGGGGTCGCGGCCCCGGTCTGGGCCCAGGCGAATCGGGACGCCTGGCAAAAGCCTGATGAGGTCCTTCGCGCCCTCGGCCTCCAGCCGGGCCAGGTCGTCGCCGACCTGGGGGCCGGAACAGGGTACTTTACCTTCCGACTCGCCGAAGCCGTCCGACCCGGCGGCCGGGTCATCGCGCAGGACATCGACGCGGCCGCCTTGCGGTCTATCCTCCGTCGGGCCCGGACGCTGGCTCGGGAGGCCACCGACCCGAGCCAAGCCCCCAACGTGGACGTCGCCTTAGGACTCCCCGACTATACGGGTATCGCCTCCGATACGGTCGACGTGGCCTTCGTCTGCAATGTCTACCATCACGTCCGGGACCGGTCCGCTTGGGTCCGAGACGTATACCGCATCGTGAAGTCGGGCGGCCGGGTCGTCCTAATCGACTTCTATAAGCGGCCGACGCCGGGGCCCCCGGTAGCGATGCGGATTTCGGAGGACCAAGCCCGCCGGGAGTGGGAGGCCGGGGGATTCCGCCACGTGGAAACGCTTACGTTCCTGCCCTATCACTACATGATGGTCTTGGAAAAACCGTGATCGGGGGATAAGGGTAAAGTCAGAGAGCATAGGGCAGAGTGCAAAGGGCATAGAGTCCATACTCTTTGCCCTTTGTCTTTCGTGACGGCCGAATGGCCCCTTGCCTAAAAAATCGTCTGCCCCGAAGGGTCGGAAAAGCCGATCCCATGGGGGTTTTCATGAACCGAACGACTATGTTATCGCCTTGCCGCATGGAGTACCGGGGAGTTTGTCGTGCGGCGATTTGTTGCCGCACGATACGCGCAATGAGTTGCGCTACTACAAACCTTTTCCGGGGGATGACACCGGCATGACTGCCGGTGTCCTGAGGACGACACGGGGAGGACCGGCCGGTGTCCTAAGGATGACCGGGGATGACGGCCGGTGTGGGGGGAAAGCCAGAGAGCGGTGGGACGGGCAATTCGGAGACAAGCCATCTGCCGACCCGCCCATCGGCCGACTTGCTGATCTGCTGACCTGAAGATGGGGACTCGGCTCCCGTGGGACGACACGAGCTGGATCGTCGCCCAGGCCTACCTGGTCGGGTTTGACGTCGTCGGCGTCGCGGCCGTCGACGAGACGGCTTCGGCGACCGAGTCGATGTTCTACTGGCTCGCCCAGGGCCTCCAAGCGGATATGGACTGGCTTCAGCGGACCCGGGTCGTCCGTCTGGACCCGCGGCGGCGGTGGCCGGACCTCCGGGCCGTCGTGGTCGTCGCCAGCGGCTATCCGGCTTGGCCGACCCTGCAGGCGCCGGCGGAAGGTTACGGGCGGGTCTCGTGTTACGCCTGGGGCCGGGACTATCACCGGGTTTTGGGGCAACGCCTCGAGCGGCTCGTCGCTTGGGCCCACCGCCGCTGGCCTAACGATTGGTTCCGGTGGTACGTAGACACGGGGCCCGTCGCCGAGAAAATCTGGGCTGTCCGGGCTGGCGTAGGCTGGATCGGCAAGCACGGCAACGTCATCCATCCCCGGCTCGGCTCGTGGACGTTCCTGGGGGTCGTCCTGACGTCCCGGCCCCTGCGGCCCGCGCCCCATCACGCCGTCGCCGACCGGTGCGGGACCTGCACGCGTTGTATCGACGTCTGTCCGACGCAGGCCATCCTGGCGCCCGGCGTCGTCTCGGCCCGTCGGTGCATCTCGTACTGGACGATCGAGCACCCCGGCCCGATCCCGGCGCCTGTCCGTCCGTGGATCGGTTCGTACCTCTTCGGGTGCGATGACTGCCAGACGGTCTGTCCCTGGAACCGGTGGGCCCAGGCGGCCAGTTCGTTTGTCCCCGTCGTCCAGCGGTTCCGGATATCCCTCCGGGAAGCCCTCTGGATGGACGAAGCGGCCTTTCACCGGACGTTTGCCGGGACGCCTGTCCACCGCCTGGGGTGGTGGCGCCTCCGGCGGAACGCCCTCGTCGTCATCGGAAATCACGGCGACGCCTCCCTGATAGAAGACCTTCACCGCTTCCTGGCCCTCGAGACGGACCCCGTCCTGCGGGAGCACGCCGAGTGGGCCCTGGACCGCCTGGCCCGACGGTATGCGATGGAGTCCTGTCCCAAGCCGCCTTAGAGCTGGGAACTTACACCTTGCATCCCGTAGCCTGCATCCTGTATCCTGCAGTTGCCCCCTGCAGGGAACAGAATCATAGAGGAACAAAGGTGACGGAGTGATGAAGGGACGGGTAAAGGGATCGATGGCGGGGGTCCACCTCGCACTTTGTCCCTGCCGTCCTTCTGTTAGTTCATCACTTCGTCCCGTCGCCACCTCATCTTTATGAGAGGGTAGAGGATGCATGGAAGGATATCAATCCTCCGATTCGTCAGTCTCATCCTGACGGCTGGCCTCATCGCCGGGTCTGGCCTGGCTTTCAGCCAGCCGGTCAACGACTATCACCTCTTCGGGACCGTCAAGGATACCAAGGGGAACCCCATCCCGGGAGCCCGGATCGTCCTCCGGGAAAAGGGCGGCTGGAAGGAACACGTCATCACGACGGACAAGAACGGAAAGTACGACCGGTGGTTCATCCCCCACGGGGTCTACGAGACCCGCATCGAAAAGCCCGGCTATCGGACCCTGACCTTCGAGTGGGACCTGTCGGGCTATCGGGACGAGCCCATCCCGGTCGAGCGTCATTTCGTCCTCGTCTCGGAGGAGGAAATCCGTCAGCAGGAGCGGGCCCAGCAGGCCCAGAAAGACGCCGACGCGGCCGTCCAGGCCTTCAACCAGGGGGACTGTCCGACGGCGGTCGCCAAGTCCCGGGCCGTCCTGGAATTTGATCCCCAGTACCACGTCAGCTATCTGATCCTGGCCCGTTGCGCCGTTCGGGAGAAGAAATGGGACGAAGCCATCGCCCACTACCAGAAGGCCCTCTCAATCAAGGCCGACATCCCGGAGGCCCACTTTGACCTGGCGATCCTCTATGTCGAGAAGCAAGACTGGACGAGTGCCCTGACTGAGTTCCAAAAGGCCGTCGAGCTGAAGCCCGACTTCGTCGAGGCCCTCGACCAGATGGCCCGCATCTACTATAACCAGAAGCAGTGGGACAAGTGTATCGAGGCCGTCGACCGGATCTTGACGCAGAAGAACGACTACGTATGGGCCTACCGCCTCGGCGGCTACGCCTGGGCCCAGAAGGGCGACCTGGCCAAGGCGGCTGAGTATTTTAAAAAATATCTGGAACTGAACCCCAACGCCGAGGACCGGAAGGCCGCCGAGGACGTCATCCGCGCTGGAACGACCAAGAAGCCGAGCGGTGGCACCCCCAAGAAGCCGGGCCTATATTGAGGTGACACCGGATAGGATTGGGCTTCGATGCCAGGAGATTCGGCATCGGCGCTTATCCCTACTGGGGGTTGAGGTCCAACGCTTGGGGCTGGAGGTAGCCATGGCGGCCGTTTGGAAGGAAGAGTTCTTCCGCCTTCTCCGGGAGGACCCGACCTTCCGAGAGGAGGTCCGGCGGCAAGTCTTAACAGACGACCTCCTTCAACTCCCCGGACGGGTCGAACAGCTCCGGGCAGAACAGCATGAAGGGTTCCGACGGGTCTGGGAGGCCATTGAAAAGAATGATCGTCAGATCGCCTCCCTTACGGAGCGGATGGATCAAGTTGAGACCCAGATCGCCGAGAACTCCCGGCAGATTGCTGAGCTTCGGAAGACAGTCGAGGAACATTCCCGCCAAATCGCTGAGCTTCGGAAGACAGTCGAGGAGCATTCCCGCCAGATCGCTGAACTTCGGAAGACGGTCGAGGAGCATTCTCGACAGATCGCTGAGCTTCGCAAGACAGTCGAGGAACATTCCCGTCAGATCGCTGAACTTCGGAAGACAGTCGAGGAGCATTCCCGTCAGATCGCTGAGCTTCGGGAAGCTATGCAGGCAGGCTTTGCTCGACTCGATGATCGGATCGACCGACTCTGGGACCGGGTCGGTCCAGAACTCGGCCTGGCGACGGAAGAGAGGGCCGTCCGGTTCTTTCGGAGGTATGTCGCACGCCGGGGCTTCCGCCTCTTGAGCCCCTTTTCTTTCGTCCGCGGACCCCACTGGGAAATCGATGGGGTGGCTGAGGTGGAAAGTCCGGAGGGCCGCTTCTGGCTGATTTTAGAGGCCAAGGGCCGGGTCGGTGAAGCCGATATCTGGCGTTTTACTGAGCTCCTTCAAAATCCAGACGTTCGAGGGGCCCTCTGGCGGGAATATGGCCTCCGGGGCCGGGTTGAGGCGTGGGTCTATGCTCGACGGCTCGACCGGCTTTCGGAGAAGGCGGCCCGGGAAGCTGGCGTGGGGCTTATCGACGGCGCCTCAGGACGAATCCTTGTCGAGGCCGTCCCCTTGGAATGGGAATCCGGGTCACCCGACGCTGGGTAACCCCCCTGGAAATTCTATGAGATATCACATCGTCGAAAGCCTGAAGAAGCAACGGGAACGGGAGCGCTTCCTGATTCCGCTTAAGCGGCACGCCCCCTGGCGGGTCGCCCTGGCCCATCCCAACACGTACCACGTCGGGATGTCGAACCTGGGCCTCCAGGCGGCCTACCGGGTGTGGAACGAAGAGTCGGACTTTCTGTGTGAGCGGTTCTTTCTCCCGACGGCCGCTCAGCAGGCGGCGTATGTCCAGAGCCGGACGCCCCTCCGGACCGTCGAGTCCCAACGACCGGTCGACGGGTTCGACGTCGTCGCCTTCTCGATCTCCTTCGAACTGGACTACGTCTGGCTCGTCCGCATGCTCCGGATGGCCCACCTGCCGGTGTATTGGGCGGAGCGGGTCGAGGGCCATCCCCTCGTCGTCGTCGGAGGCCCCTGTGCGTGGATGAACCCCCTGCCGATGGCGCCTTACGTGGACGTCTTCGCCCTGGGCGACGCCGAGCTCCTGATCCCGGTCATCGACGAAGCCATCCGGGGGTACCGGACTCGGGCTGAGCGGCTGGCCTTCTTAGCGAGTCAGCCCGGCTTTTACGTCCCGGCCGTCCACGGGACGGACCCGGCTGTCTTAAAGGCGAAGGTCCTCCGGCCCCGTTTTGTCTCGTCCCGGGAGGCCATCGACCCGCCGTACTCCTGCATCTTGACGCCCGACACGGAGTTCGGCAACACGTTTCTCGTCGAGATCATGCGGGGCTGTGTCCACTGGTGTCGCTTCTGCTGGATCGGCTACAACCACAGCCTGCGCTTTGCCTCGGCCGAGCGCTTTCTCGAGATCGTCCGGACTCACGCCCCGGCGGATGCGACCGTCGGCATCCTCGGCGGCTCCCCGACGGACCATCCCGAGTTCCGGACCATGCTTCGGGCCCTCGTCGAGGAAGGCCGGCCCGTGACGGTCAGCTCCCTGCGCATCGATACCCTGGACGAAGAGCTCCTGACGCTCCTTCGGCGGGCCGGCAAGCGGAGCGTGACGATGGCCCCCGAGACGGGGAGCGACGAACTCCGGCGGGTCGTCCGCAAGCCCCTGACGAACGACGACCTCCTCCGGGCCGTCGAGGCCATCGCCCGTCTGGGCTTTCAGTCCGTCAAGCTCTACTACATCATCGGCTTCCCGACCGAGACGTGGGACCACCTCCGGGAGACCGTCGAGGGCCTCCGGCGCCTGTCCGCCATTGCCCAGCGATACTCGCCGCACCTCGTCATCCGGCCCAGCTTCAACTGCCTGATCCCCAAGCCGGGCACGCCCTTCCAGTATGCGGCCATGGAGACCGAGGACGTCCTGACTGAGAAGATCAACTACCTCAAGCGGGAACTGAACCGGCTCCCGTATGTCCATGCGACCTTTATGAGCCCCCTCTATGCTTACTATCAGGCCATCCTGAGCCTCGGCGACGCCTCCGTCAGCGACCTCGTCGAGGCCATCGAGGCCCAGGACGGGGCTTGGCGGGACGTCGTCCGCCGACGTCTGGCCGATTACGCCGACCTGCTGTTCCGGGAACGGCGGGCCTATGCGTTCCCCCATGAGTTCATCACGGTCGGCTTCCGGCCCGGCTTTCTGGAGGAAGAATACCGGAAAGCCCTGGCCGAGGCCCCGGCCGTCGTCGGATAGGCCGGCTGACGGGAGCCACAAAAGACCAGATAGACAAAACATCGATACTTCGTCAGGATTTCCTTTTGGGGTTCCCCTCATCTGGCCTCGTTCCGCGGGGAGGGGTTCAGCAGGGCGAGGCCGGCGGATCCGAGCCGTCCAAGGCCCGTATGCCCTTTGCTCTATGCCCTATGCTCCTTTCTGTCCGATAGGGAGACGACGCATGGACAGCGAGTGGCGAGTGTGGTGGCCGGCGTTGCATGCCGTCTTAAACGGGACGACGGCCGTCCTGCTGGTGGCCGGCCGGTACTTCATCCACCGCGGTCGAGTCCGGGCCCACCGCCGGTGCATGCACACGGCCTTCGGGCTCTCGGTCCTCTTTTTCGTGTCCTACCTGGTATACCACAGCCTCGTCG
>JAUQPV010000377.1 GCA_030550225.1 Acidobacteriota bacterium
GCTGATCGTCGACGACGTGATGACGACAGGGGCGACCCTTCATGCGTGCGCCGGGACCCTCAAGCGAGCGGGGGCCCGCCACGTGTATGGTCTCACGGTCGCCACGACCCCAGCCGTGGAAGTGGAATAGGGCGATTTAGATCGCGGATTGCGAATTGCGGATTGAGGATTGTGAATTGCAAGTTGCGGATGCGAAGGGGTGGGGAAAGGAGGATCCGTGGAATGCAGGGAGTAAGTCCAGAGTCTAAGATGTGGGCCAGCCCTATTCCTATTTCTCGGGCCAAGGCCCGACCCCTGAGACCCGGGACGTCCTTCATGCCCAATTCGCAATCCGCAATTCGCAATCCGCAATTTGTAATCTTCTTCCTGTCGGTCTGGGTCGCTCTGACGACGGTCCACTGCCCGTGGGTCCGACGATTCCCCGAGGGTCCGGCGGTCTTCGGTTGGCAGGTCCAGGCCCGGTGGCGCTGGCGGGAGTCGGACCGCCCGCCGGTTCGCTTACGGTGGGAAGCCTGCTGGAGTGGCCCCGTCGGATCGGCTCTCTGGACGGACGACTTCGGCCAGAGCCGCCTCGCCCTGGTCATGGACCCTTCAGGCGTGGACCTACTGGCCCCAGACCGGCGTCGGTGGTGGACGTGGACGAATGCACCCGACGGCTGGCAGGCCGTCCTGGGCCTACCGCTGACCGGCGAAGCCTTCTGGGCCTGGCTTCAGGGCCGCTGGCCTGATGCGGCCCAGCTCCGAGCCGGCGGGGCCGTCTGGGAGGATCGGCCGGACCCCGAGGTCCCTGGGCACCTGCTTCGTATTGGCCAGTGGGGCGAATGGCACTTTGAACTGGGGATCCGTGTCTCGGACGACCGCGTCCTCGGGGGCACGTGGACGCACCCGACCGGCCTCCGCTTCCGGTGGGCCTCTACATATGCCGACGACGGGTCATTCCCCGTCGCCATCGCCGGGGTGTGGGAAAACGGTAGCCGACGAGTTCAAATGGCGTGGCATCGACTCGAATGGCGGCGGGGTCCCTGTCGGGGCGTCCAGCGTCCCGAGGACGTCGCCCGGTGGACGCGGGTCGACGTCGAGTCCATGGGGGCTCCGGCGGTCCCATTGATCTTCACCGTGTGGGAAGAGTGATCCGGTCATTCGGGCATTCGAGAATTGGGCAGTAAGGCAATAAGGCAATAAGGCGATTGGGCAGGTGTGGAGATCGGCTCGTAACCTGCTCATCGGAGGCCGCTGTCATCGCGGGGTCAGGAAAGATAGACATCGACACTACGGGTCGTGCCCCCAAGGGGCCGTCGGTCCGTCAGCCGACGATTCCTATTTTCCACCTCTCCATCGGCCCAAGACAGTGACTTACGGCGTTCGGCGGCTGGTACCCGGACGAGCACGTCGTCCCGTGCCTTGCCTTACTGCCCCATCGTCGGACTGCCCAATTCCCGAACCGCCCATCGCCACAGTCGGGGTCGCCATCCCTCGCCGACCCGGACCCGTCGGGTCCCGACGGGCAAGTCCACCGTGAAGCTTTGGGGTCCTTCCCAGAGAATGCCGCCCAGGAAGGCCACGCAGGTGCGGACCTCGGCCGTCCGGCGACCGGCTACGTCGAGGCCTTGGATGGCGATGGGGTAGCATCGCCGGGGGTAGGCGACGACGTAAGGCACGACGGGCTTCAGCGTGATGTACCACCGGGTCGAGTCCGGCGTCCCGGGTCGGGCCACGACCTCCACATCTCGGAGTTCGAGGCGGTCCAGGATGAGGCGGGGCCGAGTCAACGCTCTTGGGGCGGCCATCGAGATGTCTTGAGCCTCCACCCGTTCCGTTTGGTAGCCGGCCTCCGTGAGGACCCGCCGGTTGTGGTCACAGAGGTCCGGCATGTTCACCTGCCGGTAGTCGTGACAGTGAAGGATAATGCGCTGAACGCCCAGGGCGGCCAGGACTTGCAGGGCATAGTCATCCAAGCGGTAGTGCCGCGCCAGCTCAGCCGGGATCGGTGGCTCGAAGGCCGCTACCCCGTCTAACGTCCGAAATCCCCGGTCCACGGCTCGGACTGTCGTGAAGTACGGGTTCCGCCATCGGACGAAGGCCGGATGGCCCATCGGCAGTTC
>JAUQPV010000378.1 GCA_030550225.1 Acidobacteriota bacterium
CAGGGGAACTGGAGGATGCGGGCGCACTGAACGTACGTGTCCGAGTGCCGGCCCGAGCTCAGGAGAAAGTGGCCCTTCAGGATCGCCCCGTTCTGATACAGGATTCGATACCACCGGTCCCGCTTATTCATTTCGAATTTCGAATCGCGAATTGCGAAAATTTACAAAATATAGCGGCTCAGGTCTTGGTTCTGGACGATATCCTGGAGCTGACGCTGGACGTACTCTCGCGTGATGGTGACCCGCTGGCCCCGGAGTTCATCGGCGTAAAAGGTGACCTCCTCCAAGACCTTCTCCATGACCGTGTGGAGGCGCCGGGCCCCGATGTTCTCCAGTTGTTCGTTCAGCCGGGCCGCCATGGCAGCGATCTCCTCAAGGGCGTCGTCGGTGAACTCGATGGTGACGCCTTCCGTCGCCAGGAGGGCCTGGTACTGCTTGGTCAGGGCGTTTTCCGGCTCTTTCAAGATACGCACGAACTCGGCGGCTCCCAAGGGCTCCAGCTCGACCCGGATGGGGAACCGACCCTGGAGTTCGGGGATCAGGTCCGACGGTTTCGTCACGTGGAAGGCCCCGGCGGCGATAAACAGGATGTGGTGGGTCCGGACGGGACCATATCGGGTCACGACCGTCGTCCCCTCGACGATGGGCAGGAGGTCTCGTTGGACGCCCTCCCGGCTGACATCCGGACCGTGGCCCGTCTCCCGGCCGGCGATCTTGTCGATCTCGTCGATGAAGATGATGCCGTCCTGTTCGGCCCGCCGGATGGCCTCTTGGGTGACAGCGTCCATGTCGATGAGCTTCTCCTGTTCTTCCCGCTCGAGGTACTCAAGGGCCTCGGGGACCCGGAGCCGTTGGCGCTTCGTCTTCTGGAAGACGTTCGGCGCCAGCTCCCGGAAGGCCGCTTCCAGTTCTTCCATGCCGGCCATCTGGCTCAGGAAGGCAAACGCCGAGGGCGTCTTCTCTTGGACGTCCAGCTCGACCCACTGGTTGTCCAGCTCACCCCGGAGGATCCGCTCCCGAAGCTCCCGCCGCTCGGCCCGGTGGAGTTCCCGCTGGTGCTGACGCTCGGCCGGCGACGCCCGGGGGTCCAACCGAAGGCTCGGGACCAAGAGGTCGACCAGGCGGTCTAAGGCATTCTCCCGAGCTTTCGCCTGGACTCGCTGGATGTGCTCCTGCTTGACCATCTGGACAGCGATCTCGGCCAGGTCTCGGACCATCGACTCGACGTCCCGACCGACGTAGCCGACCTCCGTGTACTTGGTCGCCTCGACCTTCAAGAAGGGGGACCGCACGAGCCGGGCCAGGCGACGGGCGATCTCCGTCTTACCGACGCCCGTCGGCCCGATCATCAAGATGTTCTTGGGGGCGATCTCCTCGGCGACCTCCGGGGGAAGCAGACGCCGCCGGATGCGGTTCCGGACGGCGATGGCCACGGCCCGCTTGGCCTTTTCCTGGCCGACGATGTACTTGTTCAGCTCCTCGACGATCCGACGCGGCGTGAGGTATTGAACGATTTCCTGTTGAGCTTCTTCCAGCCAGTCGATTTTCGGGACTTGCATCGTCAGTCCTCAGCTTCCAGCGTCTCGATGATGATGTTCTCGTTCGTGTAAACGCAGATCTGGGCGGCGATCTTCAGGGCCTGCTGGGCGATCTCAGCCGCCGACAGGTTCGAAAACTGCATGAGGGCCCGGGCCGCCGCCATGGCGTAAGGTCCCCCCGAACCGATGGCCAGGAGGCCATCGTCGGGCTCGATGAGGTCGCCGGCCCCGGACAGCAGGAACATCTTCCGGGCGTCGGCCACGATCAGCAGGGCCTCCAGATGCCGCAGGACCCGGTCCGTCCGCCAGTCTTGGGCCAGTTCGACGGCCGCCCGCTGGAGGTTCCCCCGAAACTCCTCCAGACGGGACTCGAAGCGGGTGAACAGGGCAAAGGCATCGGCCGCCGAGCCGGCAAAGCCGGCCAGGACCTTATCGTGATAGAGCCGACGGATTTTCCGGGCCGTCTGCTTGATCCGCATGTCGTGGAGGGTCACCTGACCGTCGCCGGCCATCGCCACCTGGCCCTTGTGGCGGACACAGACGACAGTCGTCCC
>JAUQPV010000379.1 GCA_030550225.1 Acidobacteriota bacterium
GTGTTGGGTTCTTGAAAAAAAAAAAAAAAGGGACCCAACACCCAGCACCCAACACCCAACACCCATTCTGTCTGAAAAATCGTGCTTCCTGGGTAATGAAAAAGGCCGTTCCGATGCCATTCTCCCGGACCGAAGGGATCCGTTAATCTATTTCGCAATCCGCAATTCGCAATTCGCAATCCCTGGAATCTCAGGGCTTCCCCGACGGGGCGGCCGTCCCAGTCGGGGGGCGGCGTTTGGCCCAAGGCGGCCAACGCCGTGGCGGCCGTGTCCATCGTGCGGATCGCTTGCGCCAAGACCCCAGCCGGCGCGGCCAGACCTCCGGCCGCAATCCAGGGGATTCGCACGTCTTGAGGGTCCGGGCTCCCGTGATTTCGGCCGTGACCACCGTGGTCGGCCGTGACGATCAACAGAGTCTCTTCCCACAGGCCATTCTGGCGAAGAGCCTCCACGATGGTACCCAAGGCCCGGTCACAGCGTCGAAGAGCCTCGATGAACTGGGACGACGGGGGCTTGCCGCGGGCGTCGTCCCCCCAGCCGTGGAGATGACCGGCCCGGTCGGGGTCCCGGAAATGAACCAAGAGCAGATGGGGCCGGAGGCTCTGGATCAGACGGACCGCCGCCTCGGCGACCTCGGGGGCGTCCTTGTCGACTTCCTCGACGGCGTCCAGCGTGCCGGGCTTGGCCAGGTGGCGGAACTTCTTCTTCGTGAAGACCATCGCCGTGCGGGCCGAGGGTTGAGCCCGCTTCAAGACCTCGAATACGGTCGGCACTGGGACCCAGCCCCGGTCGGGGTCGTAGTCGTTCCATAAGACTCCGTGCCGCTGGGGGCCGACGCCGGTCAGCATGGACGTAAAGGACGGGAGGGTCTTGCTGGGTAAGACCGTCTGGGCCTGGAACGTATAGCTCCCCTGCCCTATCAGGACCTGAAGGGTCGGAAGCTGACCCCTTTCGATAAGCCGTTGGATGACCGAAGGCTTGCCGCCGTCCCAGGCCACGATGACGACGGTCGGCTCGGCATAGGCGGCCAGGGCGCCAAAGGCGAAGAGGCCGATAACGCCGAAAGTCACATAGTTCCGCATCGTCGCCACTGCTTTGTTCATCGGCCATTCGGGAGTTCAGCAATTCGGTAGATAGGAGGTAGGGGCAACGCGTGAATGCGGGCGTTTCCCCTTAGGCGGTGGGCATCCTTCAGCCGCTATCCCGGGCAGCTCCGGATGGGCATGGCTACCATCCGCCCCTCAGGCCACCATCAGGGGTCGTCTCTGCCCATCTGCCGAACTCCCGAATGGCCGTAAATATTACGGTCGCCCGGGCGCGATTTTGGATTCCAGGCTTTGGAGGCGTGCTTCGACGTCCCGAAGTCGCTGGAGGAGGTCCCGACGAAGAGATTCGAGCTCGGCCCGGATGTCGGCCGGGATTTCCCGGCGTTCCCGTTCGGCCGTCAGCCTCTCGATGGATCGGATGGCGTTCGTCCGAAGCCGGTTATCGGGTTCCGTCCGGGCGACACGCTGGAGGACTTCTCGACTGCGTTCGTGTTTTCGTGCCCCGACCGCTCGGATGGCGGCCGCCCGGACCCGATAGACGGGGTCCTGCGTGAAAGATTCCAGGAACTCGGTCCGTTCCTGGTCGTCGGGGTCTAACTCAGCGAGGGTTTGGACGGCGGCGACTCGGGCGTAAATGGGTTTTCCGGGTCGAGCCCATTCTCGCAGGAGGTCTCGCACCTCTTGGGGTCGGGCCTTGGCCAGGTCTTTGAGGGCCCGGAGGGCGGCCGCCTGAATTTGGTCCCCATGGGAGGGCTCTCGGAGGCCCCGTTGAATCCACGTCCAGGCCCGTTCCTTTTCCCATCGGACGAGTGTCCGAATGATGGCGGCCCGGACGCCGTAGGCCGGCTCCCGGTCATAGAGGGCTTGAAGCCGGGCGGCGGCGGCCGGGACGGCCTCCAACTCACCCAGGGCGTTTACGGCGGCCCGTCGGACCCGGGCGTCGGGGTCCTGTAAGGCCTGAACCAGGGCATCGACGGCCGCTCGAGACTTCGTCTTCCCCAGGGCCTCGGCGATCTCCATGCGGACCCCGT
>JAUQPV010000380.1 GCA_030550225.1 Acidobacteriota bacterium
GCGATGCCCCGCGTGGAGCCGGCACCCGAGCCGGTTATACAGGTTCCTCAGAAACCCCCAGGCCCCCCGGAAGTCTCCCGGTGGATGTCTCTCGCCGAATTAGAGAATCTCCGGAAGTCGAAACAGTGGGAACCTGGACGGCCACCACCTCAAAGTATTCGTTTTCCGGACGGGAAGACAGAACTCATTTCGAAATGGAGGAGATTGCTTATCGCCGTTGCCCGATGGGCATACCCCCGCCTGAGGGAGCGAGGCCGGCTCCCCCTGGGACAGTTGATCGTACGTGATCCGCGGAGCGTGAGTGGACCGTTCAAGCTAATGGATGACTATTACGTGAATATCAATTTTTATGCCAAAAACTGCGTTCGCAATGCCGTTCGTATCCTCCGGGAGGCAGGCATAGACCCCGGTCAGGTGCAGGTGGAGTTTCCCCGCGAGTGATAGAACTCGTCTCAAAACCCTCTCCCACAGGGAGAGGGTTTTGTCCGGCTCCGGCCTAAAGGACTCATCCCCTCCCCCGCCGGCCCCCAATGCCCGAGTTTCCGAACTGCCAAATGGCCGAGTTCCCGACCGGCCCATCGGCCCAAGGCCATCGCTCGTCACTCCGTCACTTTGAAAAACCGTGCTTGCCGAGCGTTGGGAGAGGCCGTCCCGATGCCACTCTCACAGGCCGAACGGCTCTGATAGGTTCTGGGAGGCTTTCAGGCGTTGGTCTCCCCCGGGCCGGCTTATGGGGGGAGGACTTGAAGGTGGACCCGGTCGGAGCGGCCCGTCGAGTCGACGGCGACGACGGTGACCGGACCGGGGGACGGACGGATCCGCCAGACGTCGCCCGAGGCCGTCGAGCCGACAAATTGGTCGTTGACGAACCAGAAGATGCGACGGTCTGGAGCCGGCGTCACGGCCCGTAGGGGGATGTCGCCGCTTCCCCGGACGTCGGCGCTCAGCAGGTAAGTCGCCCCGTCCAGGGGGCTGAGGATGCGGAGCTCCGGGGCCGTCTCCGGTGGACCGCACGACTCCGACGGGGGCGGCTCGGTCGAGGCGGGCATCCCGAGGAAGGCCGCCGCCAGGGGCGGCAGGACGGTAAAGACCCGGGCCGTGACTTCGTCCGGGGCATAGGACCTCCAGGGGCACATCCGACGGCCCGAGTCCCGTTCGACCAACAGGCGTCGGTGGTATGGACAGGCTCGAAGCGGGGCGGCATCCCGAACGGCGAGGACCCAGCGGACGCCGGGGCAGGCGTCGGTCGGCCGCTCCCCGGAGAAGGGGCACACCGGGACCCTCGTCAGGTCGGCGTCCGGCGGAGGCTTCAGTTCCCGGGCCGACGCCGGCAGGGCGTTCAGGATGTCGAACATCAGGGGCGCCGCCAGCTCCCCGCCGACGATGCCCTCGGCACCCTCCCCTGAGAAGTTGCCGACCCAGACGCCGACGGTGTAGCCCGCATGGAAGCCGACGCTCCAGGCGTCCCGCCGGCCCCAGGAGGTCCCCGTCTTCCAGTAAACGGTCGCCCGAGGGAGCGTGACCGACCGAAGGTGGGGAGCGTCCGGCCGGTCCCGTAAGGCCAGGGCCCGGCGGGTCAGGACGACGGCGCCGGGATGGAGGAGCCGCCGTTCGGCCGGTGGATTCGAGTCTTCGACCAAGACGGGCGGTCCGTGCCAGCCGTCCCGGGCGAGGGTCACGTACAGGTTCGTTAAGTCCAGGAGCCGGACTTCCAGGGCGCCCGTGATGACCGAAAGGCCATAGTCCATGCCGGGTCGGACGTCGACCCCGCCCCGCTCGAGGAGCCGCAGGAAGTCTCGAAATCCTGTCCGGCGGAGGAGATGGACGAAGGGGACGTTCAGGGAGTAGGCCAGGGCCTCCTCGGCCCGGACGAGACCCCGGAACGTACCGCTGAAGTTAATCGGCTGATAGCCCCGGATGTTCGTCGGATAGTCCTCCAGGAGCGCCTCCGTCGTGATGACCCCCTTCTGGAGGGCCAGGGCGTACAGGAAGGGCTTTAGGGCCGAACCCGGTGACCGGGGCGCCAGAAAGCCCGGAACCTGGCCGTCGTGAGCCTCGTCCCAGTAGTCCAGG
>JAUQPV010000045.1 GCA_030550225.1 Acidobacteriota bacterium
TGGAGGTGGGCCGTCGGGCAGGGCCTGCGGGTCTTCTGGGTCGGCGGGACCGTCCGGGACCTGCTGTTGGGTCGTCGGCCGCCGGACGCCGACGTCGCCGTCCAGGTGACCGGGGCCGCCCGATGGGCTGACATCGTCACCGACTTTCAGCGGATGGTCTCCGCCCGGGGCGACTCGGTCGTCGTCCTCCAGGCCGAGAAGCACACCTATCGGTGGGTCCTACAAGAAGATAGGGGCGAAGCATGCCTCGCCTCTACGTTTGAACCGGACCGATGGGTCGACGTCGTCTTCTTTGAGGGTTCGATCGAAGACGAACTGGCTCGTCGAGACTTCACGATTAATGCCATGGCCATCGAGTGGACCGATCGGCTCATGGCTCATAGCTCATGGGTCATAGGTCGTGGCCATGAGCCATTCGCCATGAGTCATGAGCCCATCATCGACCCCTGGGGCGGCCGGTCGGACTTGGAACGGGGCATCCTGCGGGTCGTCCGGCCGGAGAACTTGTGGGACGACCCGATTCGAATCATCCGGGCTTATCGGCTGGCCGCCCAGCTGGGCTTTCAGATCGACCCGGGGACCCGGCAGTACTTGGCCTTAGAACTTCCGGCTCTCACGACCGTCCCGGGCGAACGGCTCCACGTCGAGATCCTGAAGTGGCTGATGGCGCCCCATGCGGATGTGTGGATCCAGGCGGCCGACGAGGACGGCCTCTGGGAAGCCCTCTTCCCGGACGTCGGGCCGATGAAGGGGTGCGAGCAGGGCGGCTACCACCATAAGGACGTATGGGGCCACACGCTGGAGGTCGTCCAGGCCGTCGGTCCAGTCCTTGAGACTATAGGTTCGGATGACCGCCTTCGGGACCTCCTCCGGCAGGCCCGGGAGACGCCCTTTGCGATGGGCTTTCCGCGATACCCCTTTCTCAAACTGGCCGCCCTGCTCCACGACGTGGGCAAGCCCTACGTCCGGTCCGTCCGACGGCCGGGCGTTTATGCCTTTATCGGCCATGCCGAGGCCGGGGCCCGCATCGCAGACGGCCTCCTCGAACGCCTCCGGCTGTCTCACCCGGCCCGGAACTGGATCCGGTGGCTCGTGCGCTATCACATGGCCCCCCTGGAAGCTTGGAAGGCGATGGGACCGGAACGGGCGGCGGCCTATCTGCTCCGACGTTTCGGGCCGGAAGCCGTCTGGTTGGCCGTCTTGGCGGCGGCCGACCAGTTCGGCAAGGCGGGGCCCCGTATGGAGGCGAGGCGGCGGGACGAGTTCGTCGTCCTGGCTCGGCAGGTCGCTGAGCAGGTCCTCTGGGGGTCGCCCGAGGCATGGACGTTCCCCCTCCGGGGGGCCGACCTCGTCGAGGTCCTGGGACTCACCCCGGGTCCGGCCCTCGGCCGCCTTCTGGAGCGTCTCCGGCGGGACTGGGAGCGGGGCCGCTTCCACACGCGGGAAGAAGGCTTGGCTTATGCCCGCCGGTGGCGGATGGCGGGTGGCCAATAGCGAATGGCGACGAGGGCCGTTCGCTGTCGGCGGATTGCGAATTCGGGATTGGAGTCTCGGCTGTTAGACGTGGGAAAATAACGGGATACGAGACAAGGGCCAGAGCGAGCACCGAAAGCCCAACGCCCGCGCATCCCAATCCGCAATTCGCAATCCCATCTTGCGTCCCGTAGCCTGCATCCTGTATCTTGCTCTTCGGTTTTCCCGTCGTGGATAGATAGACGATGGCTCGGCAGTGGAAAAAGGAACCGTCGGAGAGGCCCGAGACACCGCCGGCGAAAGACCCGAAGGCCCGGCGGTCCTTTTCATGGTTCTGGTTCTTGGCCGCGCTGGTATGGACCCTCTCGGTCGGCATCGGGGTCGCCGTCGGATGGACGTTCACGTCCGTCTCCGGCTTGGCCGAACGGGTCCGGGAACTGGAGAAACTCCGGCCGAGCCTCCCCTCGGTCGTCTACGACATGAACGGCCGGCCCATTTATGAGTTCGCCGTCCAGAAGCGGGTCCCCGTCGAACGCTATGATGACATCCCGCCCCTCTTGCGGGCGGCCATCTTGGCCGTCGAGGACGACGAGTTTTTCCGGCATCCGGGAATCAACCCCCTGAGCATGCTTCGGGCGATGTATTACAACCTGCGGGCCGGCCGGGTCGTGCAGGGCGGTTCGACGATCACGCAGCAGTTAGCCAAGATGCTATTTCTGACGCCGGAACGCACGCTGGACCGCAAGCTCAAGGAGATCTTCCTGGCCCTCCACATCGAGAAGCACTTCACGAAGCAGGAAATTTTTCTGTACTACTACAACAACGTTTACATGGGTCACGGGATCTACGGCTTTGAGGCGGCGGCCCGGTACTACTTCGGGAAGCCGGCGGCCCAGCTCCGACCGGAGGAGGCGGCCCTCTTGGCTGGACTGGTCAGTGCTCCGAATCGGTACTCGCCTTACCTAAACCCCCAACGGGCGGGCCTGCGACGAAACTATGCCCTCCGCCGCCTCCTGGAGGAGCGTGTCATCTCCCGGGACGTTTATGAACAGGCCGTGCGGGCGCCAATCCGGGTCGTGGCGCACGAGGAAAAACCGCTCATGGCGGCTTACTTCATCGAGGAAGTCCGTCGTTATATCGAGGCGAAGTACGGTTACGACACCCTGTACAACGAGGGCCTCCGGATTTACACGACCCTGGACCCGACGGCCCAGCGGCTGGCCGAGACGGCCCTCCGAGACGGCCTGTACGAGCTGGCCCGGCGTCAGCCCTGGTCGGGCCCCCTGCGGAACGTCTGCGAGGGGGTGTGTGACCCCTCCGCCCTGACGAGCTTGAATTGGCCGGAATGGTCAAACGCCCTTTCCGGCGGGGACCGTGTGCCGGCTCTCATCACGGCCGTCGGTCCTGAGGGGGCCGTTTACCGAATCGGGGCTTTCGTCGGTATCTGGAGGCCCGCTGACCTGGCGGACCTGCGGGCGTCGGGCCTGCTCCGGAAGCTTCGCCCCGGGGACGTCGTCATGGCCCGCATCGAGGCCCTGGACCCGGAGCATCGGACGGTACGGTCCCGTTTGGAAAACGTCCCCCTCGTCGAGGGGGCCATCGTCGTGATGGATACCGTCACGGGCGAGGTCCGGGCCATGGTCGGGGGCCTGGACTTCCAACGAAGCCAGTTCAATCGGGTGACACAGGCTCGCCGTCAGGTCGGTTCGGCCTTCAAGCCCTTTGTGTGGACGGCGGCCCTCGAGGCCGGCTTGTCACTCTCGACGATCGTCGAGGACGCGCCCTTCTCATACGAAGACCCCATCACGCATGTCGTGTGGTCGCCCGGCAACTTTGACAACCGCTTCATGGGCTGGATCACGCTCCGGCGGGGTCTCGAGTTCTCCCGCAATACGGTCTCGGCCCGTCTGATCACGCGCATCGGCGTCGACCGGGTCCTTCGGGTCGTCCGCCGTCTGGGGATCGAGAGCCCTGTCCCGCCATATCCGTCGATTGCGCTGGGGGCCGTCGACCTCACGCCCCTGGAGGTCACGGCGGCCTATGCGGCCTTTGCGAACGGCGGCCTGCGGGTCCGGCCCTACTGGATCCGGCGGGTCGAGGACCGCTACGGCCGCCCCCTGGAGGTCCATGTCCCGCAGACCGATGAAGCCCTTTCGCCGGAGGTCGCCTTCGTCGTGACGTGGGCCCTGCGGGGCGTCACCCTGCGGGGAACGGCGGCCAGCCTGACTCGGAATCTCTCCTTCGAGGCGGCCGGCAAGACGGGCACGACCGACGAGTTCACGAATGCCTGGTTCATCGGGTTCACCCCGTCGGTCGTCTGTGGCGTGTGGGTCGGTTACGACGAGCCCAAGCGGCTGGGCTACAACGAGACGGGCGCCCGGGCGGCCCTGCCCATCTGGGTCCGCTTCATGCGGGCCTACATGGAGGGGCGGCCGCCAGAGACCTTTCAGGCCCCGGCCGGCGTCGTCATGCTCCCGGTCGACTACTACACGGGCCTGCGGGCCTCGCCCGAATGCGACGGTCCCGTCATCTTAGAGGCCTTCCTGCCGGGGACGGAGCCCCTCGAGTACTGTAGCCCCATCAAGAATCAGGAGGTCTCCCACGCCGAGGGGACGTCGGTCGGGTTCTGAGTTCGGGAATCCGGCAGTTCGGGAGTTCGGCAGTTCGGCCATGGGAGCAAGGGAGGGGTAATATAGCCATCGGTGTTTTCAGGTACACGCATGGTAGGGGGAAACATGATTCCTCAGAAAGGAGGATCAGGCGGCCATGCCCCCAGGCCCCATTCGGTCCTTCCGACAGTTGCTCCCCCTGGGGGAGAGGGCAGGGCGAGGGCCTCGATCCAGAGTTTCTTTCTCCCTGGGATCAGGGACTTTTGAGACGGGTTCCAGGTGTCTAACCGATTCGACAAAGTGTTTACGGGGATAGACACGTGGGGGAGGGTCGGGGTCGGGAGACGGGTCGGGAAAGCCGGCCGTGTCGGGCATTTCGGGGGGCGGCTCCTGACTGGCACGGGATTTGCTGAAGCGACCCGACGTTCCGTCGGCCGAGACGGCCGGTGCGCGCGCGAAGGCGTTTGCGGCGGCGGGTGGCCGCACGCTGGGGACCCTGAGAGAGGGCGGGCGGGAGGCGTCTATCCCGAGGTGGTGGGAGTCGAGTCCTGGCGGTGGCGGCGGGGGAGGGCCCGCGAAGGCAAGGGCCGGGGTCTCGGCCTCGGCTACGGGGCGATCCCCCCGAATCCCTTCCCACGGGTTTCGAGATGAGTTCTATGCTAAGGGAGCGGCCAACCGCTACGGTTCCTCTCCGGACGTCCATCAGCTCCTTAAGACGGGGCGCCCTTGAGGGATGGCGGGGAAGACGCTTCCAGGGCCCTCAGGGCCTCATAGGCTCTCTGCATGACTTCGTGCAGGCGGGCGACGACGCTGGGAAGGACTTCCGGCGCCGCCTCCAGCCGGACCGGCGGGAGCCACCGGACGTGGACGGTGACCGAGGGCCGCCGGAGCCATCGCCAGGCATGCCGATGGAGAGCCTCGCGGGTCACCCAGTGGACGTCAGTCAGGGGCGTATACCGGAGGACGACCGGATAGACCGGTAGGCCCGTGGCGCTGGCCAGGGTGAACAGGCCCCGCCGGAAGGGCATAAGACCGTCGTGGTCCGAAATCCGGCCCTCTGGGAAGAAGACGACCCATAGGCCGGCCCGGGCCCGGCGGCGGAGCGCCTCGACCTGACGTCGGATCGTCAGGGCGCTCCCCCGCTGAACGAAGACGGTCCCGGCATAGCGGGCTAGAAAGCCGATGAAGGGCCAGCGTCGGATCTCGGCCTTCGCCGCAAACACACAGGGCGCCATGGCCCCCAGCACGCACACGTCCAGATAGCTGAGGTGGTTGCTGACGACGATCCCGGGTGTCATGGCCGGTGGGGGCTCCCCCTCGGAGACTTGGCGGACGCCCCATAGACGCAGGAGGCCCCGGAACCATCGCTGGGCCCACCGGGCCCGACGACGGAGCCGGTGGGGGCCTACGAGCGTACCGAGAGAGGCCAGGAAGATGAGACCCGTCCACAAGACCGTCGCCCACGTGCGCCAGATGACCCGCAGCATAGATTCGGTGTTTGGTGTTGGAAGACTGCGAATTGGGAATTTCGAATTGCGGATTGTAAGCTGCGGACGGGAATATCCCCCGGCTCCTGCTTGCATCCCTCGGTTCCTCAATTCGCAATTCGAAATCCGCAATTCGCAATCTTCTAACACCCCATCCCTACTACCCAGCGACTATTCCGAGGTGCCCAAACGCTGGGTCCCGTCCCCCATAGGTTCGACGCCGTATGCAAAGAGCTCCCCCCGGTGATTCCGGAAGACCCAGACGCCCGGCCCGACGGCGACCCGGTAGTCGGGCAAGAGGGGGACCTTCCCGCCGCCGTCGGGAAGGTCCACGACGTAAGTCGGAATCGCGATCCCTGAGATGTGACCCCGCAAGCCTTCCATGATCTCCAGGCCCCGGGTCAGGGACGTCCGGAAATGATGCGTCCCCCGGACGGGGTCCGCATGATGCAGATAGTAGGGTTTGATACAGGCCCGGACCAAGGCCCGATGGAGGGCCCGCTGGGTCTCGACGTCGTCGTTGATCCCCCGCAAGAGGACCGCTTGATTGAGGACGGGGACGCCGACCCGGAGGAGCATTTGAACGGTCGCGTCGGTCTCCGGCGTGACCTCCCGGGGGTGGTTGAACTGCGTAAGACACCAGATGGGTCCGTAGCGGTCCAGGACGGCCAGGAGCGCCGGGTCCCAGACCCGCATGGGGAGCGTCACGGGGACCCGCGTGCCCAAGCGGATGATCTCGACATGAGGAATCGACCGCAGGGCCCGCAAGAGGCGGGCCAGGATGGACGTCGGCAGGACCAGGGGGTCACCGCCGGAGAGGATCACGTCCCGGACCTCCGGATGACGCCGGATGTAGTCCACGGCCGCATCCAGATGCCGCACCGCCGTCGCCACGCCGGGTCGTCCCAGGATGCGCTTCCGAAAGCAGTGACGGCAGAAGGTGGAACACATGTTGGAGGCGATCAAGAGGACCCGGTCCGCGTACCGGTGGATGAGGCCCGGGACGACCTCGAGACGGCCCTCGCCCAAGGGGTCCGGGGAAAGCCTCGTCGGACTGGTGACTTCTTCCAAATCCGGGACGGCCTGCCGCCGGATGGGGTCGGCCGGGTCGTCGGGGTCCATCAGACTCGCATAGTAGGGCGACACGACGACCGGATACGTGTCAGTGACCGAACGAAGGCGCTCGGCTACGTCGGGTCGGAGCAGTCCGAGTCGTTCCAGGTCCGCCGCCGTGCGGATTAAGTGACGCCACTGCCACCGCCAGTCGTACCAGCGACGCCGGGGCACGTCCGACCATGCCGGGAACCGGCGCCACGGGGCGTGGCCGGCCGGAATCCACCGTCGGAGGCACCGTCGGATCAGCTGGCCGTACCTCGTCTGTCGGGCGACACGCATGGAACCTCCTTATCAGAAAGTGACGGAGTGACGAGTGACGGTCTGCTTCCCGGTCCACACTTCATTACTTCGTCACTCCGTCACTTCAAGCCCCCTTTCGGAGGCATCCCGTGTCCCCTTCCATTGCCTGTTTCCTTGTCCCGACTTATAATACAGACTACCTGGCGTGAATCCCAGACCGCCGACGACCGGCACCTGAGACCCGAGACCTGGAACCTACTTGGGAGGTCACTTCATGCCGCAGACGATGACGATCCCGGTCCAAATTCGTGAGAAGGTCGGCAAGGAAGTCGCCCGCAAGATCCGTCAGCGGGGCCGTATCCCCGGCATCGTGTACGGTCCGGGTCGCTCACCGGTGCCCATCGAGCTGGACCCTCGGCCCGTCGTGCATCTGCTGGAACGGGGGACGGCTGAGAATACGCTGTTGGAGCTTCGAACCGACGACGACCAGCGCTGGCTCTGCCTGCTGAAGGACTACCAGCTCGACCCCGTCCGGGACACCCTCCTGCACGTCGACTTCTATGCCGTCCAGACCGACGTCGCCCTGACCCTGCGGGTCCCCATCCGCTTGGTCGGCGAACCCCCGGCCCTGAAGACGGGCGGTGTCCTCCAGTTCCTGGTCCGTGAAATCGAGGTCGAGTGCCTCCCGAAGGACATCCCGGACGTCATCGAGGTCGACATCTCGAACCTCGGGCTGAACGACTTCATCCAGGTCCGGGACCTGAAGCTCCCGCCGGGCGTCCGGGCCGTCGAGGACCCCGATGAGGTCATCGTCACCCTCACGGCCGCCGAGGAGTACGTCGAGGAAGCGGCCACCCCGACCCTGGCGGAGGCACCGGAACCCGAGGTCATCAAGCGGGGGAAGACGGAAGAAGAGGAAGAGTAGCCCGTGGGGGTCTCGCCGTTCTTGCGGGCTGTCGTGGGACTGGGGAACCCGGGTGAGACTTATGCCCGGACCCGCCACAACATCGGCTTCATGCTGGTCGACCGCATCCGTCGGGAAGCTCAGGTCCAGAAGAAGCGGACCCTGGAGGGGGCCGTGCAGGTCTTCGCCGTCCAGTGGGCGGATTGGGACCTCTACCTGGTCAAACCCCTGACTTACATGAACTTGAGCGGCCCGGGCGTCCGACTGGCCCAGTCCCGATACGGCTGGAAGCCGGACGAACTCCTGATCGTCTACGACGACGTGGACCTCCCCTTGGGTCGCCTCCGCCTGCGGACGTCGGGGAGCGCCGGGGGCCACAAGGGCATGGCATCTGTCCTCGCCGCCCTGGGTACCGACCGGGTCCCCCGCCTCCGGATGGGCATCGGCGTGAACCCCAAGCCGACCGACTTGGCGACCTTCGTGTTGACCCCCTTTGCGGCCGACGAATGGCCCGTCGTGGCGGCTATGCTGGACCGAGCCACGGAAGTCGTCCGCCGCATCCTGGCCGAGGGCTTCGAGAAGGCGATGAACTGGGCGAATCGGTCGTGATCGCCAGGGGACTGACACCGGCGTGACGGCCGGTGTTCTGAGAGATCAGTTATCAGAGCCGTTCGGCCCGTGAGAATGGCGTCGGGACGGCCTTTCCCATCGCCCGGGAAACACGATTTTTCAAGCCTCCGGCCGATGGGCCGGTCGGCCACTCGGGAATTCGGCATTTCGGGAGTTCGGGAACTCGGGCCTTGGGGGCCGGCCGGGGAGGGGATGGGAGCCGGCGGTCGGCGACCAGAGGAGGCGAAGGGTCAGGAAAACTTCCGGGAGCCGTGGGGACTTGGAACGCTCCATGCCCCCGGGCCTTCTACGTCGGCCGCCGAACGGCCCTCCCGAATGGCCGAATTCCCGAACTGCCTTTTGCTTGAAAAACCGTCCGCCCCGAAGGGTCAGAAAAGCTGAATCTATGCAGGCTTCACGAACCGAACAGCTATGTCAATGGAGGGAACCATGAAACTCTTGCTGATTCTTACCCTCGGGACCCTGGCCCTGAGCCTCTTGGGCTTGGCGCGGGCCGAAAAGCGGGCCGTCCGGGAGGGCCAGACGGCCCCGGACTTCACCCTAAAGGACCAAGACGGGCGCGACGTGACCCTGTCGGCCCTCCGCGGGAAGTGGGTCGTCCTGTACTTTTACCCCAAGGACGACACGCCGGGTTGTACGAAGGAGGCCTGCGCCTTTCGGGACTTCATCGAGCAATACCGGGCTTTGGGCGCCGAAGTCCTGGGCGTCAGCGTCGACGACGTCACGTCCCACAAGAAATTTCATCAAAAATATAAACTCAACTTTCACTTGCTGGCAGACCCCGACAAACAGGTCACCCGTATGTACGGGGTCCTCAACCCCTTGGGCTGGGCCCGCCGGGTGACCTTTGTCATCGACCCCCAGGGCGTCGTTCGGAAGGTCTTCCCCAAGGTCGACGTCGGCGTCCACAGCCAAGAGGTCTTGGACTTCCTGAAGGCGGCCTTGGCGACGGGGACGCCGTAGACTTGATAGACCCCAGACCGTGGACCGAACGGGGTCATCGGAATACCCTCCCCTTGAGACGAAGCGAATCAGGCTTCCGAAACAGGTCTATGGCTTCTTTACCATAGCCGTCCGGCCCAGGAGAATTCCGATGGGATCGGCTTTGCCGACCCTTCGGGACGGATCAAACCGTTCTGTGGGACCAGTATGGCGGTTAAAACCGGTCAGATGCCCCGGGTACGGGTCTTATGGCGCTTTATACGGGCGTTGATGCTCCCCTTTGTCACGTTGATCGCCTTTCACGCCGTCGTCGCCACAGTCTACGTGGGCCTGGAGGGAATCTCCTGGCTGGAAGCCGTCTACTGGGTCACGCACCCCCATGCCATCGACTTACGGGGGCACGTCCGGCCCGTGACCCGGGCGGTCGCCATCTTTGTGTATGCCAGCGTCTTCTTCTTCCAGGTCTGGTTCGCCGAACGGGTCCTCGTGACGCTGTTCGGGCACGGCGGCCTGGAGTTATGGAGTCGGCTGATGAGCGAGACCAAGATCGAGCAAATGCGAGACCACTTCATCATCTGCGGCTACGGCCAGGTCGGCCGTACGGTCGTCGACCAACTGCAGAAGGCGAGCCTCCCCTTTGTGCTTATCGAGTTGGACGAGGGCCTTTACAAAGAACTCTTGAAGGAGGGTCTTCCAGTCATCCATGGGGACGCTCGGCGACGGGACGTCCTACTCCAGGCCGGGATCCAGCGGGCCCGGGGCATCGCCATCGTCATCGACAACGACGCCGACACGTTGTACATCACCATCACGGCCCGCCTGCTCAACCCGAACATTTACATCATCAGCCGGGCCGGCAATCTTCGTTATGCGGAGGCCCTCCGAGGCGCCGGGGCCAACGAGGTCTTCATCCCCGAGTACGAAGGCGGCTTGATCGTCTGGCGGTCGATCGAGCGATTGGTCGGCCCGACGGGACGGCTCGAGTAAGTGGGCGGGAGCGCAGACGTCCCGTCTGCAGGAACGCAGGTCTCTGGCCTGCGGGAATGCAGGCGCTCCCCCTCCTGAAGGGTCAGCCCTGGCGTTGAAACGTCGGGGGATCGGTACTAAATTCCTTCATCGGGATATAGCCTCCACCGGAGGGTGGCATCCGTATGGTCCGCATGTTGAAAGCCGAGGAGATTCGGGAATCGCTCCGGCGGGAGATTGTCGGCCAAGACGAGGCCATCGATGCCGTCGTCCGGGCCGTGACCGTCGCCATGCTGGGGGTCACCGACCCGAAGCATCCCCTGGGGACGTTCCTGTTCATGGGACCGACTGGCACGGGCAAGAGCGCCATGGCCCGAGCCCTGGCCAAAGTCCTTCACGGCGACGAGGATAAGGTCGTCGTCGTCAACTGCACGGAGTTCAAGCACAGCCACGAGGTCAGCAAGCTTATCGGGGCACCGCCCGGGTACGTGGGGCACGACCAACCCCCATTTATCACGCCGGAGAAGATCCAGGACCGTTTCACCGTCGTCGTTTTCGAGGAGCTCGAAAAGGCCCACCCGACGCTGTTCGACCTGCTCTTGCAGATCCTCGACAACGGTGAGCTCTACACGGCCAAGGGCGAGAAGCTCGACTTCACGAAGTGCTTCATCATCATGACCAGCAACGTCTCGGCCCGGGAGATCGACGACATCACGAAGGAGGCCATCGGATTTCAGCCGCCGAACCCACCCGAGGAGGACCCCGACAAGTTCGACCGTCACATCCGACAGGTCTGTATGCAAGCCCTCGAACGGTCTTTCCGGCCTGAATTCATCAACCGGATCGACGAAATCATCGTATTCCGCCGTCTCAAGATGGACCATCTCCAGAAAATCTTGGACAAGTTCCTGCTGGACACGCGGGCTCGGTTTGCCATCGCCGGCATCGGGACGGTCATCACCGACGAGGCCAAGGCGTTCCTGCTCCAGAAGGGGACGAACCTGCGGTATGGCGCCCGCCCCCTGAAGCGGGCCGTCCGTCAGTACCTGGAGTATCCCCTGGCCCAATTCGTCATGCACCACGGCGTCTCCGAACGGGAGGTCGTCTACGTCTTGGCCGACCCGCCCAACGACGCCCTCCGCTTTGAGGTCCGCCAGCTCAAGAAAGGTGAACTGATCGTCATGAGCTGAGGCAATACGGAGGCATGAGGAACGGGGGATGAGGACGGGCTGATGGCGGATAGCCCACGTTGGCTCATGGGCTATGAGCTATGAGCCATCAGCCAAGGTCGCCCACTGCCACCTGAGGGGTCGCCTCGTCATGACGCGTCGGGCACGGTGGGAGGCGTGGGTCCGGCAGGGCCCCCACCTGTACGTCATCACCGACACGGGGTACGCTGGGAAGTCCCACGTCGAAATCGTCCGAGAAGCCCTGGCCGGCGGAGCCGAGCTGATTCAGCTACGGGACAAGACCCTCCCGGATAAAGCCTTCTACGAGCAGGCCCTGGAGTGCGCCCGCCTGTGTCGAGAAGCAGGGGCCTGGTTTTTCGTAAACGACCGGGTCCACATCGCCCTGGCCGTCGGGGCCGACGGCGTCCACGTCGGCCAGGACGACCTGCCGCCGGACGTCGTCCGCCGCCTCGTCGGGGACGACATGCTCATCGGCCGTTCGACGCATAACCCCGAGGAATTCCGCCGGGCCCACCAGGCAGAGCCCGTCGATTACGTCGCTTTCGGACCCATCTTTGCGACGCAGACGAAACCCCAATCGGTCCCCTTGGGCGTGCCTCTCCTGCGGGACATGATGAAGGAGGCCGTCCGGCCCGTCGTGGCCATCGGGGGGATCACCCTGGAACGGCTTCCGGCCCTGATCCCGACAGGCGTGGCGATGGTCGCCGTCGTCTCGGACATCATGACGGGCCGGATCGCCGACCGAGTCGCCGCCTATCGGGCCGCCCTCCGATCTCTTGCCTCTTGAGGCTCACCTGGGCTATCATCGGAACGCCCTCACCTTGAGGCCGTCGATGCCGGAAGGACGGGTATGCATCCAGTGTGGGGCATCCGAGGTGGAGACGACTCTCCGGAAGTGCCCGATATGCTTCCGCCTGGTCTGCGTCGTCTGCGCGTACCGGGCGATGGGTCGATACTTCTGTAGTCGGTCTTGCTCGGATATCTTTTTCTTCGGGGATG
>JAUQPV010000381.1 GCA_030550225.1 Acidobacteriota bacterium
TCCCGTCTATGGGAGCGTAGGCGTCCCCGCCTGTGGGAGCGGGCCGACGTCCCGTCAGCCACCCCAAGGGGTTTAGGTCGACAAAGCAGTAGGCCTGTAAAACCCAATCGGCCCCTGCCATCTCTCTCCGCGGGATAAGCGTCCAGGGAGTCGAGGGGCAGAGGGAAGAGTAGGACCGTAAGCGACCGGGTAGGCTCCGTGCGGCTCGTGAACCGCACGGGATAAAAGACAGAGACGAGCGTGGAACTGCCTGTATAGACGAGGGGCGATTTGCCCTTCGGGATAGGCCGCTCCCCATGTCGGGGAGAAATAGGGGATAAAGCCCGAGAGACACCCCGCGCCCAGCGTCCAGTCGGGAATCGAAGCCCCCTGGGGAAGGGCCGGGCTTTGACGTCGACCGACCCCTGTACGACCCTCTCCCGATGCCTGTCGGTCCCCCTCTCGGCTCCCCACCTTACCACGGTTCTTCCCTTCCCAATCCTTTCTAAAGACCCTCAGGTAAGAAGGCATTATACCACAAATTCGGGCCACCCCCAAGGGGCATAGGGCAAAGGGCAAAGAACGTAGCGCATAGAGTATTTACCCTATGCCCCTTTACAGCCCTTAGGGCAGGACGCGGATGCGGAGTTCGGCCCGGTCGGCTTGGCCGGCCCAGTCTTCGACATAAAGAGTCGCCGTATGCCATCCGGGGGTCGGTTTCTCAGGGGGGCGGAACACGACGGCCTCCCAGTCGGGGTCGTAGTAGACCTGCTCCGGGTCGGTCACGGGCGTCCCGTCCCACGTGAAGGCGATCCGGTCCTCCCGGAGGCCGAGGCCGACCTCCTCGACGAACATCCGGACCAGGGGCCACCGATTCCAGTCCCAGGTCAGGGTCCGCTCCTTCTGGATGCGGGGCGGGGCCTGGTCTTCGGCGACGACGACTGGCAGGGGATGCCACAGAGTTGTCGTCAGGGGCGCCTCTGGGAGGGTCCCGGCCAGGAGCCATTTCTGTCGTTTGGGGTGAAACACAAAGAGGCCTAAGGGCTTCGATCGGGCTTCCGCGGGGGCCTGCCATGTGAGGCGATGGGGCACCCGGAAGGGGAGTCCACTCGGCTCCAGACGATAGACCGGAGTCCACGCCACGAGGCCTGACGGGAGGCCTGGTTCAGACGTCGGGATGGCCGTCAAAACAGCCGGCTCCCACAAGCCCCGGGGTGGGATTTCCCATACAAAGCGCTCGAAGCGCCACTTGTGCGACCCTCCCGGGTCCGAGACCTGTAAGGTGTACCAGGGTCCATAGCGGGCGACCAGGGGCGGTGGGATGCGGGGGACGTCGTCCCAGAGCCACTGGCAGTAGCACTCCGTCGGGGCGGGGCAGAACCAGCTGGCCTCGGCGAGGTCGTCGGCCGAAGCCGTCGAATGCACATAGGCCGACGGAGCCCGTAGGACAGCCCCCTGCCAGGTCCAAGACCACACCGGCTCGGCCGACTCGTCCGGCGCCGTCAGGACCTGACCGGCCAAGAAGACGCCTCCCAGGAAGGCCGTCGGTAGATGGACGAATTCAGCCGGTCTCCTCGCCCTTCCGGGGAGAGGGCCAGGGTGGGGGGGATCATCGAACCCAAAGGGCGGAGGATAGTCCTTGGAGATCAGCCCACCGATCCGTCGGACGGGGACGTGAAACTCGGCCCGTCCGCCCTGGCGACTTTCGGCAATGATACTGATTTGATGGAGGCCCGGCGCCAAGTCGAAGGGTCCCTCCATACCCTGCTCGACGAGACCCCGGGGCGCTGGCGCCGAGCCCGTGACGCGTAAGACCGGCACCCAGGCCGTCGGTCCCGGTAGGCCCAGGTGATAGACGAAGCCCGTTCGATTCCGGTCGTCAAAGGGGACGGCCCGCGGCCGCCACACGTAGAGGGCCTGACCGTCCAAGCGGACTTCCAAGCGGTCCGGCGTCCGCCGGTAGGGCCGTACCGACGGTTCGAAGGCGGCGACGAACAGATCTATGGGTCCCGTCACGGTAACGGGTCGGGGATACGCATCGACCGCCTTTCGGGGCGAGGGCTCCAGGACGAGGGCATCCGGTCGCCC
>JAUQPV010000046.1 GCA_030550225.1 Acidobacteriota bacterium
GCTACAAAAAACTGTGAAGGCAATTATCCGGAAAGGCGAAAAGTACTATGTAGCGGAGTGCGTGGAGCTTGCAGTGGTGACTCAAGGAGCGACAGTAGATGAAACCTTGACCAATCTGCAGGAGGCAGTAGCGCTCCACTTAGAGGGGGAAGACCCAGCCGATTTTGGTCTGATCCCTAATCCTACGATTTTAGTGACCATGGAGCTTGAACTGGCACATGCCGAGGCTTAAACGACTGTCTGGGGATGAGGTCATCGCTATCCTGGGTCGCTTTGGTTTTTCCATTTACTCGCAACGTGGTAGTCACGTGAAGTTGCGAGGGTCACCGCAACGGGTAACATCCAGATCCTCACGATCCCCCGACACCGTGAGCTGGATGTAGGAACTCTGCTGGTCATCTTTAAGCAAGCGTGTCGATTTATCCCTGAGGAGGAGCTCCGGAGAGAGTTTTACACCTCTTGACAGTTGGACGGCTCGATGGCTACTTAATCGCTAATTACCAATTACTGATTACCACAGGGGTTGAAGGTCCATCGGCGAGACCGTGACGGCGACGGAGCGCATGATGATGTAGACGGAGACGACGACCTTCCACTCCCCTTCCCGCTGGACGACCCACCCCCGCAGGCCCTTTAAGGGCCCCCGCACGATCTCCACCTGCCGGCCTTCCTGCAAGTACGGGAAGGGATCGTAAGGCAGGCGCGACTCACAGATCCGCCGGACGTTTTCGATCTCCTCGTCTGGGACGGCCTCGACCCGCCCGTTAAACCGCACCAGATGCACGACCCCAGGCGTCCGTAATACAGCGGTATACTGTCGAACGTCATCGATATTTAGCCGTACGAACAAATAATTTGGGAATAGCGGGAGGACGACCTCTTTCCACCGGTCAGACCACCGGTGCCGGGTCCGCCACAACGGTAGAAAGTGGTCTATCCCCTTGGAAGCCAACTGGCCGGCGACCTTCTTCTCGTGGCGGGGTCGTGTATACAGGGCATACCAGCGGAGGGGGCAATTTGGTCCCTCCCTCCCATAACCCTCCCCTTCCATGGGCAGCCTCCCATACCAGGGCCTTTCCGCGAGCCCTACATACCGAAGGCGCCCCTCCGGAATCGGCTTACCTTATTCGCCTCCCCCAGGCCAGGGAGTATTATACCCCTCGACCCACCTGCTTGTAAAGGCGGCGGGGCCCTGGCCGCTTATCACTTTTAAGGGCAAAGTGCATAGAGTAAAGGTCATAGAGCCTTTGCCCTTTACCCTATGCTCTTTGCTCTTCGCCCTTTGCCCTATAATAGGTGTCCGGAGCGCTCTTCAGGCCATGGGCGGGGATCATCGGACGGTCGCTACGTGGAACGTCAACTCCATCAAGAGCCGGGTCGGCCTTGTCGTCGAGTGGCTTCGGCGGACGCCAGTCGACGTCTTGTGCCTCCAGGAGACGAAGGTCGAGGACAAGGACTTTCCGTACGCCCCCTTCGAGGCGCTGGGCTATCGATGCGAGGTCTTCGGCCAGCGGGCTTACAACGGCGTCGCCATCTGCGCCCGGGTCCCCCTGGCGGACGTCTGGAAGGGCTTCGGAGATCCCGTCTGGGACGAGCAGAAGCGTATCATCGGGGCGACCGTCGGGGACGTCCACGTCATCAACGTCTACGTGCCCCACGGGGACGAGCGGGGGACCGAAAAGTTCCGATACAAACTGAATTTCTACCGGTACCTCATCGAATTCCTGAGTCGGCGATGGACGCCCACGGTCCCCCTCTGCCTCGTCGGGGACCTGAACGTCGCCCGGAGCGACCTCGACGTGTGGGACCCCGAGGCCCTGCGGGACACCATCGGGACGATGCCTGAGGAACGAAAGGCCTTAGAGGCGCTTCTGGATTGGGGCCTGGTCGACGCCTTCCGCCATCTCTATCCCGACCGGCGGCAGTTCACGTGGTGGGACTACATCGGGGGCCGCATCTGGAAAGACGAGGGCATGCGGATCGACTACGTCCTGGTCACGCCCCCGCTCCTACCGCGCCTCCGGGACGTGCGGGTCGACCTCTGGCCCCGCCGGCGTCGGACGCCGACGCCATCGGACCATGCCCCTGTCATCGTGGAATTGGATACGGGGCCGTAGGGCAGTAAGGCCATTCGGCAGGCGGGGACGCCTGCGCTCCGGCAGGCGGGACGTCTGCCCTCCGGCAGACGGGGACGTCTACCCTCCGGCAGACGGGACGTCTGCCCTCCGGCAGACGGGACGCCTACCCTCCGGCAGGCGGGACGCCTACCCTCCGGCAGACGGGACGTCTGCGCTCCCCTAACCGACCAGCTGGACCCGCTTCTGCATTTGGAACATCGAGACGATCTCTTGGACCGTCGTGGCGTCTTCGGGCTTCTTGTCGGACCGGACCCAGCCGACGACCCGGGGGAACCGCAGGGCATAGCCCGGCTCGTCGCCGACCTTTCCACAGGTATGGACGGGCGACCGTGTGATCTCGTCGGCCAGGACGGTCACGACGTGATTCGGCTCGACCCACACGTCGGGTTCGATGATGGAGTCCACGCGGGCCGGCCGGTGGCTCATTTGGGTCTCGTCCAGGAGCTCTCGGATGCGGACCCACTCCTCCTCGGTCAGGCCGCTTCCGATCTTGGCGACCGTCTTGAAGGTATCCGATTCGGGGTCGTAGACAGCCCCGAGGAGGGCCCCGATGCCGAACTTGGCCCGCATGCCCCGGCCCCGGAAGTAGCCGACGAGGACGACGTCGACCGTATCGGTCAGCTCGCCCTTGTAAGACCGCTTCAGTTTGATCCAGTGGAAGCCCCGGGCACCGGCCTGGTAGGGAGCGTCCAAGCGTTTGGCGAGGATCCCCTCCATGCCGCGCTCGATGGCCTCGTCAAAGAATTGCTGGATGGCCTTGGGGTCGTCCGTGACGATACGGTCGACGAGGCGGATGCGGCCGTCGGGCCGGATGAGACGGGCCAGGCGTTCAAAGCGGGTCTCGTAGGGCTCCGGCGTGTAGTCCCGGCCGTCGGCATACAGGAGGTCGAAGGCGAACAGGACGAGGGGGTACTCCCGCATCATCTCTTCGACGCCATGCTTGCGCTTGCGCTGGACCGTGACCTGGAAGGGATAGATCTCGCCCGTCTCCTCGTTGACGGCGACGGCCTCTCCCTCGAGGATGGCCTCCCGGGCGGCGACCTGCTTCCGGACGCCCTCGACGATCTCGGGGAACATCGGCGTCGTCCGCTCGAGGTTGCGGGAGAAGATCTCGACGTGGTCGCCGGCCTTGTGGACCTGACAGCGGAACCCGTCGAGCTTGACCTCGACGGCGCATCGGCCCAGCTTCTTGACGATCTCCTCGGCGCTGGGGAGCCGCTCGGCCAGGGCCGGCCGGATGGGGTTGCCGACCCGGATGCGGAACTTGCGGATGCCCTCGATGCCCTCTTCGAAGAGGGTCTTGGCGATGAGGCCCAAGTCCGAGCACAGGTTGTAGGCCCGCTCCAGGTCGGGCCGGAGGCTCCGGTCGCCGGCGACGGCCTTCGACAGGGAGTCCAGGATCGTCGGGTCGCCGATGCCCAGACGGAGGCGACCTAAGACGAAGCGGGCGATGTAACGGGCCTCCTTCGGCGAGCACCGGTGGAAGAGTTCGGCCAGCATGTGGACCTTCTTTTCGATGCTTCCCTCGCCGGTCGTCTCGGCGATCTTCAGGAGGGCGTCGTAGACCTCCGGGACGCTCATGTCGGTCGGCCGGACGGTCCGCTGACCCAAGAGCCGTTCGACGACCAGGCCGGGGTCGCCCAGCTCTTTGTTGAGCTGGCCGACGCGGGCCTCATCCGTCTGGGTCGCCCGGGCGATGGCCCGGAGGATCAACTTTTCGGCCATCCCGATCTCGACGCCCCGGAAGGCCGGCAGGAGTTGTTCCTGGCAGAGGTAGGCGACCTTATCGACCTCGGCCCGGTCGGCCTCGCGGAACAGTTCACTCAAGATGTCGATCATCTCAAGGCGTTTGGTCGTCGCCTCGAGTCGTTCAAAGTAATCGACGAGTCTGGCAAACCGCACGGTTGCCTCCTTGAGGGCGGTGTTGGGTGTCGGGCTTTAAGAAAGACCAAAGACCTGTTCTGGAGTCATCCGAATACCTCGCTCGAGACGAAGCGAATCAACTTCCGAAGCAGGTCCATGGCCTTCCTGAAAACTTAACATCCAAGACCCCATCAATACGGGATCCTCGGGAGGCTCGCTTGCAGGCGGCGGAGGGCCTCCTCGAGCGTCTCGTCTTGCTTACAGAAGTTGAAACGGACCTTCGTCCGGCCGTCGGCCGGGTTCGCATAGAAGCTCGACCCCGGCACGACGGCGACGCCGCCGTACTGGACGAGCCACCGGGCGAAGGCGACGTCGTCCATCGCCGTCACGTCCCGGATGTCACTCATGATATAGTAAGCCCCCTCGGGGGTCGTCAGCCGAAAGCCCAGCTCACGAAGGCCGGCGACCATACGGTCCCGCTTCCGCCGATACATGGCGGCGAGGCCCCGGTAGTAATCTTCCGGCAGGCGCAGGGCCTCGGCGATGGCCTCTTGGAGCGGATGGGGCGCCCCGACGGTCAGGAAGTCATGGGCTTTCTTGATGCCGTCGGCGATGTCCGACGGGGCGACGGCCCAGCCGACCCGCCAGCCCGTGACGCTGTACGTCTTCGAGGCGCCCGAGATCGTCACGGTCCGGTCGGCCATCCCGGGCAGGGTCGCCATCGGGACGTGCGGGGCGTCGTAGGTGATGTACTCGTAAATCTCGTCGGTCAGGACCAGGACGTCCCACTCGTTACACAGCTCGGCGATGGCCTCCAGCTCGTCCCGCCGGAAGACGCGGCCCGTCGGGTTGTTCGGCGTGTTCAGGACGAGGGCCTTCGTCTTCGACGAAAAGGCCCGCCGGAGGGCGTCCAAGTCGATGCGCCAGTCGGGTTCGACGAGGGGCACGTACCGGGGCGTCGCCCCGCAGAGGATGCCGTCCGGACCGTAGTTCTCATAGAAGGGCTCAAAGACGATGACCTCGTCGCCGGGGTCGACGACGGCTAACATAGTCGCCATCATGCACTCGGTCGCACCGCAGGCGACGACGACCTGGCGGTCGGGGTCGATGTCCAGGCCATACACCTGCCGGTAGCGGTCGGCGATGGCCTGCCGCAGGCGGGGCGCCCCCCAGGTGACGGCATACTGATTGTAGCCGTCCCGGATGGCTCGACAGGCGGCCTCCTGGACGGACTCGGGCGGCTCAAAGTCGGGGAACCCCTGCGCCAAGTTGATAGCACCATACTGCTGGGCGAGCCGGGTCATCTCCCGGATGACCGACTCGGTAAACTGCTGGACCTTCCGGGAGACTCGGGCCTTTCCGACCATCGCGGGCGCCTCCGCATCCAGGGGCCCGGGACTTCAAGGCGACCCCTGCTGGATCCATGATGCAGGATGCAAGATGCGGGATGCAAGATTTGCATCTTCCACCTGCATCTTGCATCCTGGATCTTGCATACTCGATGTGTGGGTTTGGAGACGCCCGCATGACTGCGGGCGCTCGGCGTTTTTTCGACGCCGCCATGACTGGCGGCGTCAGGATAGAGGACGCCGGGATGACTCCCGGCGTTCCGAAGATCTCCCTACGGCCGGTCGGTTACCGAAACCCGCCCATCGGGTAGGCATGACGATGGCCTGGAAGCTGTCGACACCGTTACGGGACATCCCCTGGATCCCGGCCAACTATGTGGAGGACCTCCGAGAGGCGGGGGTCGAGACCGTCGAGGACCTCCTATATTACCTGCCGATCCGCTACGAGGACTGGCGGGAAGCCCGCCCCATCGGACGGCTCGTGTTCGGCCGGGAGGCCCTCGTCCGGGGCGTCGTGACCCAGGTCGAACGGAAGGTCACGCCCCGTCAGCGGATGAAGCTCCTACGAGTCTACCTCCAGGACAGCACAGGCCAGATGGTCCTCGTCTTCTTCAATCAGCCCTACATGGCCAAGCGGCTGACGCCCGGCCTGGAGGTCTTCGCCTACGGCGAGGTCGGCCGGGACCGGGACTACTGGATGTTCCCCTGCATGCAGAACCCCCAGGTCTTCCTCCCCGAGGAAGCCCAAAAGCGGGGCCTGCCGGGCCGGTACGTTCCGATCTACCGGAAGGTCGGAAGGCTGACGACCCGCCGGCTGGAGACGTTGATCCAACGCCTGCTGGCGGAGGTCCAAGACGGCTTGGACGAACCCTTGCCCCAGAGCATCCGCCAGAAATACCGCTTCCCCGAACGGGCGACGGCCTTGACCTACGTCCACCGACCCCCGGCGGACCTCCCCATCGAGACCCTCCAGACCCACCAGGACCTCGCTTTCCAGCGGCTCGTCTACGAGGACCTTTTCCTCCTGCAGTTGGGTCTCGCCTTCCGGCGGGTCCTCTTGTACGAACAGCCCGTCGGGGTCGCCTTCCGGGTCACGCCCGACATCGAGGCCGACATACAGCGACTCCTACCCTTCGAGCTGACGGCGGCCCAGAAGCGAGTCTTGCGAGAAATCTTGGCCGACATGCAGAAGCCCCAGCCGCTCCACCGTCTCCTCCAGGGGGACGTCGGGAGCGGTAAGACGATCATCGCCGCCGCCTGCATGCTCGTGGCGGTCCGGAACGGCTATCAGGCGTGCCTGATGGCCCCGACGGAGATCCTGGCCGAACAACACTTCTACAATCTGAAGCGGTGGTTTCGGCCCTTGGAGATCCCCGTCGCCCTGCTCATCGGGGGGCTCCGGAAACGGGAGCGGGCCGAAGTCCTTCGGTGGCTCGCCGAGGGCCATGCTCCCATCGTCGTCGGGACGCATGCCCTTTTCCAGGAGGACGTCCAGTATGCCCGGCTGGGGTTCGTCGTCATCGACGAACAGCACCGCTTCGGCGTCCGTCATCGGGCCCGCATCCGGGCCAAGGGCCAGCGGCCGGACACCCTCGTCATGACGGCGACGCCCATCCCGCGGTCGCTCGCCCTGACGTTGTACGGCGACCTGGACGTCTCCGTCCTGGATGAACTCCCGCCGGGCCGCCAGCCCGTCGAGACCCGCCACGTGACGACCCGCCACCGGGAGGACGTCTACCGGTGGGTCGCCCGCCAGCTCGACGAGGGCCACCAGGCGTACATCGTGTGCCCGCTCATCGAGGAGTCTGAGAAACTTCAGGTCCAGGCGGCGACCCGTCTGTACGAGGAACTTTCCCAGGGATGGCTCCGGGGCTATCGCCTCGGCCTCGTCCACGGCCAGCTCAGACGGGAAGACCGGGAGGCCGTCATGGACGCCTTCGTACAGGGCGACCTCCAGGCCCTGGTCGCCACGACGGTCATCGAGGTCGGCGTCGACAACCCGAATGCGACCGTCATGGTCATCGAGCACGCCGAGCGGTTTGGCCTGGCCCAGCTCCACCAGCTTCGGGGTCGGGTCGGCCGGGGTTCGGCCCGGTCCTACTGCATCCTCATCACGCCGCCTCAGGTCGGCGCCGACGCCAAGGTCCGGATCCAAGCCCTTCTGGAGTACCGGAGCGGGTTTGACATCGCCGAGATCGACCTCCGCCTGCGGGGACCCGGGGAGTTGGCCGGCGTCCGCCAGGCGGGCCTGGCGCGGCTCCGGGTCGCCGACCTCGTGCGGGACCACGCCTGGATTCCCAAGATTCGGCAGGACGTCGAGGAATATGCCCGGCGGTTTCTGGCCGCTTCCGGCGAGGCGGGCCGCCAGCAGGCGATTCGCTTCCTCCGTCAGTGGGCCCGCCACTACGGCCTCGTTCAAGTCGGGTAACGGGGTCCCGGACCTTGGGTCCCGGCAAAGCGCATAGGGCATGGCGAGTGGCGAGTAGCTCCCGACCTGCCCACCCGCCTAAGACTGTCGCTCATTACTTTATCACTCCGTCACTTTGAAACATCGTGCTTTCCGGGCGATGGAAAAGGTTGTTCCGGCGCCATTCTCAAGGGCCAAACGGCTATGTTGACAAAGCGTCCCTTGCCTTCTCCTTTTCTATTCCGTATCCTTCCCCTGCCCTACTGCCTTGTCTTACAGGATGCTTCGGCCGGTTCCCTTCGGTGTCGGCGTTTTTCTCGTCAGTAGCGGGGCGACCCTGCTGGTGGCCGCCCTCGTCTTGGCCGGGATGGCCACCTGGCAGCCTGCGGATTTCCCGTCGAATTGGCCTTTCGTCGTCCTTCTGATGGTCCTGCCGGGGCTGGCCTTCTTGACCGTCGGGGCCCTCCTCATGCACGGGAGCGTGACCCAGGCGCCCGGCGCGCCGCCCGAGGAAACCCATTGGACTGACCTTCGGACCGAGCTCGAACGCTTGGCCCGGCGCGTTCGGGACCTGGAGGCCCAGCTGGCTGAACCCCCGGAGGTGCCGGCCCCCTTGGTGCCGGAGGCGCAAGCGACGGGGCCACCGGCCCAAGAGGTCGCGCCGGCCCCGTCGCCCGTCGTCGAACCGCCTCGTCCGACCCCGCCGTTGGTCCCTCCGCCGGTCTGGCGACCCTCATCGCCGGCTGGTGGGCCTACCGACGGCGAATGGCGAATAGCGAGTAGCGAATGGCGAACGGGGAATTGTACTTCCCCTATTCGCCGTTCGCGATTCGCTATTCACTTTACGGAGATGGATAGGATGCAGAGGCGGACAAAACTCCTTCGGGCCTTGGCCTTCTTCGGTCTGCTGGGCCTGCTGGCCTGTGCGACGCCGGTCGAGTACCACGGCCGGAAGGTCGGTGGGGGCTTCATCCTCTGGAGCGTGCCCGGCGAAATCTCGATGGGCCGAGAGGCCATCGCCGAGCTGGAAGCCGAAGGCCTGCCCTATTTGCAGGAACCGACAGTTCAAGCGACCCTCCACCGCATCACAAGCCGCCTCACCGCTGCCGTGCCCGCCACGTTCCCCAAGTACCCCTTCCAGTTTGCCGTCATCGACGACTGCGTCGTGAACGCCTTCGCCCTGCCAGGCGGCCCCATCCGGGTCCATCGGGGCCTGCTGGTTAAGACCGTCGAGACCGAAGCCGAGCTGGCTGGCGTCCTGGCCCATGAAATGGGTCACGTCCTGGGCCGCCACGGGTCGAAACGCATGTCCGACCTGTTCCTGAAGTTGGGCTTGCTGACGGCCGTCGTCACCGTGGCCGACGAGGTCGAAAAGGGGAACTGCAGGGAAGTCAACAAAGACAACTGTCAACGGACTTGGAGTCAGGTCATCGGTGTTGTCGGCTACTTGGGCGTCATGCTGTCGACCCTGGCCTATTCGAGGGATAACGAAAGCGAGGCCGATTGGATCGGGACGCATCTGATGGTCGATGCGGGCTATGACCCCGAGGGCATGGCCCGGGTCTTCGATAAGTTCGCCCAGATGAAGGCCGAAAAGGGCACTTCGGAGACGGCTTTCCTGAATCGGATCCTTTCGACCCACCCGCCGAGCGCCGACCGGGCCGTCCGAGTCCGGCAACTGCGGACCGAGCGGGCGGCCGCCCGGGCCGACTTGGCCCTCGACACACCTGCCTTTCCCCGTCTTCGCCAGACCCTCCGAAGTCTGCCGCCGCCGGCCTATGAAGATGCGATGACGACCATCGCCTGCTCGGCAAACCGCCGGACCTGCAGTGAGCGTCGGGAAGAATGCTACCGGCGCCTGCTGGTGTGCAAAAAAGACGAGTGTGACACCATCCGAGAGCAGTGCACCTACATCGAAAACGAGTGCGCCAAGTCCGAGCGGGAGTGCCGGACCTTCGAGCGGGCCGTCCGAGGCCGCCGCCCCAGCTGCTAAAGCGACGAACGACGAATGGGGTCCTACCTCCCTATCTCCCTCCTCCACCCTACCCCTGGGAACGAAACTTTTGGGGGGCTGGGGCTTTTATATCTAAGGAGCACGGCAAGAGCGGGTGACGGCGGAAAAGGGGCATCCACCCCACCCGAGGTTCCCATGGACGACCGAGAAGTCGAGCAGGCTCGGGCCGGCGACGCAGACGCTCTCGATCGGCTAATGACAGAGGTTTATCAGACCGTATATGCGTACGCCCTGCAGTTCTGGCGAGACGTGGACCGGGCTCAGGATGCGGCCCAGGAGATTTGCTATCGGGTCTTGCGGGCCCTCCCCCGATACCGGCCGGAGGGCCACTTTCGGACATGGGTGCTTCGGATCGCTTTTAACTACTTGCGCCACCAGTGGCGGTACGAACGACTCCGACGGTGGTGGCCCCTGGCCCATGCTGAGGCGTCCGAGGGCGCTCAAGTGCCGGACCCGGAAACGCAGTGGCAGACGGACGCCACCCTGAGCTGGCTGATGGACGGTTTGCAACGGCTGTCACCGGCCGAGCGGAGCGCCCTCATCCTGCGGGCCTTTCACGGCCTGCCGTATGAAGATATCGCCGCCGCCCTGGGATGTTCCCTGCAACAGGTCAAGAACTACCTGTTTCGGGGCCGTCAGAAGCTCCGTCGTCGGTGGATGGAGGTGCAGAGCCATGGAGACCCGGTGCCGTCGCTTTCAGGTCGCCTGGATGGAAATCCTGGATGAGGGCCATCCGCTCCCATCCGATGCGACCTCGCATCTGGCCGAATGCCCGGACTGCCAAGCTTGGGTCCAGTACTTGGAGGCCGAACGCCAGGCTACCGCTCGGTGGACCCCGCCGGCGGCCCCGGCCCGGGCGTGGGTCTCCGCCCTCCTGAGACGAAAGTCCGCCGGCCGTCTCATCTGGGCATGGGCCCTGGCCGGCCTGGCCCTCGTGGCCCTGGGCTTGGGCCTTTGGCGAGAGGTCTATCGGCCCCTGCCCTCGCCGACCGATGCCGACCTGACGGAGGCCGTGACCTTCTGGATGGATTGGGACGTATCGACAGACACGTCCGACACGGACGCGGTCCCTTCATACTTAGAGCGTTCGGGTCTCTGGTGGACAGAGGCCGACCTACAGGCACTGGAACAGGCCGAGGCTTCACCGCCCGGCCAATCCCGGCCCCTGGACTCGACGGACCCGCGCTGGACCGGGTACGCCCATTTGGCCGTGTAAGTCGGTAGATGGGCGGGTCAGCAGATGGCGGCGGTCGCATCTGCTTGGAACCGCCAGTCATGGCATGCCCGAACTTGGGGCACCGAGCGCCCGCTGTCGTGCGGGCATCGAATCAACCAAGAGGCGCATCCTCGGGAGCTCCTTAGGGCGAGGTACCCGGCGGCCAGTCCTCTCGCCCCTGGGAGAGAGGGATAGGAAGGGGAGCGCCAAAAATCTTGAAAAAGGGAGTGGAGGTACAAAATGAAACGGATAGTAGGGTTCTTAGCCGGTGGCCTTCTGATGGCCGCCGTTGTATGGGCCGGTCCCGGTCCGATAGGCCGCTGGTGGCAACACGCCCGCGTTCAGCAGGAACTGGGCCTCCAGCCGGACCAAATCCGCCAACTGGACGACATCTACTACCGCTTCCAACCGGAAATCATGGACCTCCAAAATGCGGTCGGTAAGGCCCGGCTGAACTTGGAGCAAGCGATGTCTTCGCCCCAATGGGACGACCGTCAGCTCATGGAGGCCGCCCGCCAGCTCATGGAGGCCCGCAACCGGCTCGAGATGAAGCGTCTGGAGATGACCTTACAGATGCGGCGGGTCCTCCAGCCGGACCAGTGGCAGAAGCTCCAGTCCTTACGCCAGCATCTTAAGTTCCGTTGGATGGAGCGACACGGCCGTCGACCCCCGGCGGGTCCGCCCCCTGAGGGTCCCCGACCGCCGGAGGACCGCTAAAGGGCCAAGCGCCGCAAAGGGCTGAAACGAAACGGCATTCTCTCCCAAACGGTCGGGTCCGTGACCTCCCCCTTCATCCAGCAACCTCCTTGGCTCGCGGGCCCGACCCCCTCTTTACTTTATTTACATAATTCACATAGCCGTTCGGTTTGTGAAAACCCGCATGGATTCGGCTTTTCTGACCCTTCGGGGCGGACGACTTTTCAAGCCAAGGGCCGTTCGGCAACTCGGGAATTCGGCAGTTCGGGAGTTCGGCCGAGGGTCCAACTCAGCGCAAAGGGCAAAGGGCCCAGGGTCCAGGGAATCGAAGGTCGAGAAAGGCATGGTCGCTATTCGCCGTTCGCTATGCGCCATTCGCTGTTCGCCTTATTGCCTTACTGCCGTGCGGCCTGGATTCACGAGATAGCCTCTTGCGCCTCTTCCAGCCGCAGGGACACCAGACGGGACACGCCCTGCTCCATGAACACGCCGTACAGGGCGTCAGCCCACGGGAGAGTCCGCTTGTTGTGCGTGACCAGGATGAACTGCGTCCGGTCACACTGCGCCCGCAGGGCCTGCATGAAGCGGTCCACGTTGGCGTCGTCCAGGGGAGCGTCCGCCTCGTCGAGGATGATGAAGGCCGCCGGCTGGAGGTCGTTGGCGGCCAGGATCAGGGCGATCCCCAGCAGGGTCTTCTCTCCACCGGACATCTGAAGAAGCCCCCGGAGCCGCCGACGGGTGTGCCGGACTTCGAGACCCACGCCGCTGTGAAGGGGGTCCGAGGGGTCAAGCCACACGAGTCGCGCCTCATAACCGTTCAGAAGATGGCGGACGTGGACGCTCAGGGACTCGTTGAAA
>JAUQPV010000382.1 GCA_030550225.1 Acidobacteriota bacterium
CATGCAGGCCCTGCGAGCCGAATTCGAGAGCCGCCTGGAGGCCCTGTGGGCGAGGGTCCAAGAGCAAATCCAGGCCCTGCGGACAGAGTTGCGGGCAGAGTTCCAGAATCAAATTCAAGGCCTGCGGGCAGAGTTCCAGAATCAAATTCAAGGCCTGCGGGCAGAGTTCCAAAATCAAATTCAAGGCCTGCGGGCAGAGTTCCAGGAACGCCTCCAGGCCCTCCAGGCCGATATGGCGACCCGCTATGACCGCCTGGAGGAGCGATACGCCAACCTGGAGGAGCGATACGTTAACTTGGAGAAGCGCTACGCCGCCCTGGAGAGCCGATACGACCGCCTCAATTTGAAGATGAACTTCGTCCTCGTCCTCCTGCTCATCCTGATGACGGTCATGAATCCGGCGTTGGCCGAACTCGTGAAGTCTCTATTCTGATTAGCAGAGCGTTCGGTTGGAAGAAATGCGGTCCCCATCCGGGAAAAGGATGGCCCGCTGGTCTCGATGTTTCAAGCTTCTTCAAGTTGACACCGGCCGTCCTGCCGGTGTTCGGAGGATTCCGCCCGTCGATGGGCGGGCGCCGATGCCGGGGCTCTTAGGGTAAGGTCCAGGGTCGATGGTCCAAGCTCCGGGGTCCAAAGCTTGAAACATCAGGCTTTCAGAAGGGTCTCTTTTCCGCTGAGCCCTGAGCCATAAATCACTTTGTCACTCTATCACGCCGCCGTAGGAAGCGCCAAGAGGGACCGGAGGCCCCGCCGGGTGAAGACCCGGACCAGGTGCTGACGATAAGCCGGACTGACGAGCAAGCTCGTCTTCAGGGGCCGGGCCAGGCGGACGACGGCCTCGACGACCCGCTCGACCCAGGCTTCCGGGGGGTCCTCGAGCCACTCACTCGGGACGTCGAAGTACCGAGGCATGGGGTTCACGGCCGTCAGACCGACGCGAACGTCCAGGACGCGAGGCCCCGACGTCCGGACCAGGACGGCGACGCCGACAAGGGGGTAGTCCACGGCTTGCCGGATGCGGTACTTAAAGTAACGGCCCTGGTATCCGGCCATCCATTGGGGGATGCGGACCTCCGTGAGGATTTCGTCAGGCCGTAAGACAAAACGCCGCTGGCCGTCGTTCAGGAAGAATTCCCGAACCGGGACGAGTCGCTCGCCGGTCGGGGCGACGAGCCGGAGCTGAGCCTCGAGGGCCACCAGGGCGGCCGCCGTGTCCCCCGAATAGGCGGCCCAGCACTGCCGTCCGCCCGGAGCCACATGGCACACGGATCCGTCCTTCTTGAGGCAGAACCCGATGCCCTTCCGCCAGAAGTAGGACTGATTGTACCAGTGGCACCGCGTATCGAGACACACGTTGCCCCCGAGAGTTCCCATGTTCCGGATGTTGTAAGCGGCGACCGAGGCGGCCGCTTCCGTCAGGGCCGGGAAGGCCTGACAAAGCTGAGGATGTTCCGCCACGGCGTTGAGCGTCTCGGCGGCTCCGATGCGAACCCAGTCATCTTCCCAAGCGATGCCCCGGAGTTCGGGCAGACGCCCGACGGCCAAGAGATACCGGGGCTCGAACAACCGCTGGCGCATACTGGGCAGGAGGTCCGTCCCGCCGGCCAGGATCTTCGTATCGGTGGCCCAGTCGGCCAGGTGCTTGAGAGCCCCGTCCAGGTCCCGGGGCTGGACGAGCTCGAACGGCGGCATGTACCAGACGCCCATTCGTGAGCCTCGCCGCTACAAAAGGCTACCGAATGCAGGATATAGGATGCGAGATGCGGGATGCAAGGTGGGACTGGGAATTGCCCGACTGCGAATTGCGAATTTCGGATTGAACTCATCTCGAAACCCGTGAGAAAGGATTTGGGGGGATCGCCCCGCATCCGAGGCCGAGACCCCGGCCCTTGCCTTCTCGGGCCCTCCCCCGCCGCCACCGCCAGGACTCACCTCCCACCACCTCGGGATAGACGCCTCCCGCCCACCCTCACTCAGGGTCCCCAGCGTGCGGCCACCCGCCGCCGCAAACGCCTTCGCGCGCGCACCGGCCGTCTCGGCCGACGGAACGTCGGGTCGCTTC
>JAUQPV010000383.1 GCA_030550225.1 Acidobacteriota bacterium
CTCACGTCGTCCGACACCACCCCCCGACGGTCGTCTAAAAGTAGGCGCCCGGTCCGACCATGTCAAGCCCAGCGGTCCTACGAGGGCTGCTTTCCGGGGTAGGGAAGGGGCTCGACGGACTTCTTCTGCCCCCGCCTGTGGGCCCTCCCCCGCCGCCACCGCCGGGACTCGATGGCCACCACCTCAGGGTAGACGCCTCCCGCCCACCCGCATCGGGGCCTCAGCGTGCGGCCACCCGCCGCCGAAAACGTCGTCGTGCGCACTCGCCGTCTCGACCGACGGAACGTCCAGGCCTTCCTAACAAACACCGTGCCACACGGAGGCGCAACCCCAGAAGCGCCCTGCCTCCACGCTCTCGACCCCACAAGCCTCGCCCTCGCCCAGTCCCGTATGTTTACCCGGATGAACACGCATGAGGAACCATTCATCCGAATCTCGAATGGTTGCTCTCCCGTGGCTGTTCACCCGAATCGACACATCCGTCGAACCATTTATACACCGAAGGGTCACCGACGAACGGCCATTTCATCCGTTGAAGTCGTGGGCAGGAGAAGGACGGCCCGGACCGGCCTCCGTCGAGATCCTTAGCAGACGGGTCTTCATCCCACCCGGGAGTGAACCCGACGGACGTTGCGCCCGGGCGGGGAAGTTCCATAGAATGAAGAGGCACCGTGAATCGACGGAGTCAGGGCGATGCGGCTGTACAACACGATGTCTCGCACGGTCGAGCCCCTTCAGACGCAAGAGCCCGGCGTCGTGCGGATGTATACGTGCGGCCCGACCGTCTACGACCGGGCCCACATCGGGAACTTCCGGACGTTTATCTGTGAGGACCTCCTGCGGCGGTACCTCAAGTATCGGGGCTACCGGGTCATCCAAGTCATGAACATCACGGACGTCGACGACAAGACGATTCGGGGGGCCCAACAGGCGGGCCTGAGCCTCCGGGCTTACACAGACCGCTACATCCAGGCCTTCTTGGAAGACTATGATGCCCTCCGCCTGGAGCGGGTCGAGTACTACCCTCGGGCGACGGACCACATCCCCCAGATGGTCGCCCTGATCCAGCGGCTCGCCGAGAAGGGGCACGCGTATGAGAGTCAGGGCTCCTGGTACTTTCGCATCGCCTCCTTCCCGGCTTACGGTCGGCTCTCCCGCCTGGACGCCCGGGCCATCATCGAGGGCTTTCGAGTCGAGACCGATGAGTACACAAAAGAGGACGTCCGGGACTTCGCCCTGTGGAAGGCCGCCAAGCCGGGTGAGCCCTTTTGGGAAACGCCCCTGGGGCCCGGCCGACCCGGCTGGCACATCGAGTGCTCGGCGATGTCGATGCACTACCTCGGCGAGACGCTGGACCTCCACGGCGGCGGCGTCGACCTCATCTTCCCGCATCATGAAAACGAGATTGCCCAGAGTGAAGCCGCCACGGGGAAGACCTTTGTCCGCCATTGGTTTCACTGTGAGCATCTCATCGTCGAAGGTCAGAAGATGTCCAAGTCCTTGGGCAACGTCCTGACGGTCCGTCAGCTCCTGGACGAGGGCGTCGACCCCCTGGCCCTGCGGTACCTGTTGATGTCGGTCCACTATCGGAAGCCCCTGAACTTCACGCGGGAGTCCCTACGGGCGGCTCACGAGGCGGTCCATCGCCTTCACAGCGTCCGCCGCCGTCTCGAGACGGAGCCCCATCGGGCCGACGATCGCATCGACGTCGAGGCCCACCTGGCCGACCTGACCCAGGCCTTCGAGACGTCCATGGACGACGACCTCGGCATCGCCGAGGCCCTGGGCGCCCTGTTTCAGGCCGTCCGTCAGTGGAACGTCTGGCTCGACCGGGACGAAATCGGCCGCCCCGGTGCCCGGCGGGTCCTGGACTGGCTGGAGCGCATCGACACCGTCCTGGGCTTCGTGTACGTCTCGGAAGCTCAGATCGACGAGGAGATCGAACGGCTCATCCAGCTCCGCCACGAGGCCCGTCTACGCCGAGACTTCGCCACGGCCGACCGCATCCGGGAAAACCTCCGTCAACGGGGTATCGTCCTGGAAGAC
>JAUQPV010000047.1 GCA_030550225.1 Acidobacteriota bacterium
CCCATCGGGCGGCCCCGGTCACCTGGACGGCGACGTCGGCGTCCGGCGGCCGACGACCCAACAGCAGGTCCCGGACGGTCCCGCCGACCCAGAAGACCCGCAGGCCCTGCCCGACGGCCCACCTCCATAGGTCCTCGACCCACATGCTTGACTCGGTCCGTGTCGTCTTGCTTCCTACCTGACCCCTGGGACCCGGGACCTTACCCTGCGCCCGACGGCCGGCTCCGCCGGATTCGGTCCAGGGGGATGGGCTTCCGACCCTGAAAGCCTTCGTCAGGCCGATGGTAGTACAGAATGCGGACTTCGTCCAACTTCCAGCACCAGTAGACCGGTTCGCCCTCCAGCTCGCCGGGGAAGTCGACGAGACCTGCCTCGACATCCCGGACGATGACGCCCAAGCGCTGGATCGACTCGAGGAAGCGCTGGAAGGCCGACTCCCGTTGTTGAATCCGTCGGACGATGGCCGTCGTTTCAGGAAGGGCATAGTACCCCCCACTCAGACGGATCCGCTCCCGAAGACGTTCCAGCCGGGCCTGGCTCCGGCGGGTCGCATGATAGAGCTCTCGCAAGCGGCGGAGCTGGGGTTCCAGTTGACGTCGCAGGGCTTCGGCCTCTTCCAGGGTGAACGTCAGGGGCATCGTCGGAGCTCCGAGACGGGGTCGTCGTGTCCTCATCGAAACTTAAGGTCGAGCGGTGGGTTCGTCCATGACTGGACGGCGGGCGGCCGGGGGCCTATAATGTAAAGTGAAATTGAGGTTCATGATCGGGGAGTCCCGGGGCTAGGTCGGCCAATAGAGCTCTTAGCTCATGGCTCCTCGTCCTATGAGCTCATTCTTTCTGGGTCTTTTTCGGGCCATGGAAAGAAAGCGAATGGTGAACAGTCCCCGTCCACTATTCGCTACTCGCCACTCGCCATTCGCTACTCGCCGGAATAACCCACGAGCTCATCTCACCGGGACCTGGGATCCGGGACCCCTCATCCTGCATCCTGGCCCGGATGTGATGCCGTGAAAACTTGGGAAGCGACGCAAGCCGAACGTCTCTGGACTATCGGGGAGGTCGTCGCCTATCTCAAGTCCCGATTTCCCGAGGTGACCGTCAGCAAGATCCGGTTCTGGGAGCATCAGGGTCTCCTCCGGCCCCGTCGGACGACGGGCGGCCACCGGCTGTACTGCCCGGCTGACGTCGAGCGCCTGGCCCTGATCCTCCACCTTCGGCTCCGACGGCACCTGCCCCTGCGGGTCGTCCGGGCCATCGTCCGTCGGATGGAGGCCGACCCGCAGGCCGAACCGACCCTGATGGAGTTGTTCTTGCAGACCGCCGAGGCGAACGGTTGGGAGGCTCGGTCTATCGAAGACGTCCGTCGAGAGCTGGGCTGGGCGGCCGAGGACATCGAGCAGGCCGCCCGCCTGGGCTTCGTCTTCCCCTGCGCCGAGACCGGCCGGCTGGAGCCGGAGGACATCGTCATCCTGCGGCTCCTGGACGAGGTCCGGCGGATGACGGGCGCGGCCCTGGAGGACCTGCGGCCTTATGTGCAGGCGGCCCGGCGGCTGGCTCGGTGGGAGACCCGTCTCCTGCGGCGGGCCCAACAGCACGCGCAGGCCATGGGGGAGAAGCCCGACGACCTGCCTCGACGCTTGCGGGAGACCGTCCAGTCACTCTTGCGGGCCCTCTACTTGCGGCACGTCCAGAAGGGCCTCCTGGACCGCTGGGCAGGACGCCCGTGAGGGATTCGGTGTTGGGTGTTGGGTGCTGGGTGTTAGGTGTTGGGTGCTGGGTGCTGGGGTGACGTCGTCGGAGGGCCGCTATGAGACGGTTCAGCATCTTGCCGACGACGTCATAACCCCTTACGAATTCTTCATATTCAGACTTCGAAAGGTATCCCAGGTCATGGGCCAACCTCAGGAGATACTGGACCTCGGCGGTGGAACCTCGGGCGATGCACAGGAATCGCAAGGAGTCGCCCAAGGCGTGGCGGCCCTTGCCCTCGGCGATGTTCGTCGGGATGGAAGCGGCCGCTCGGCACAGCGGGTCGGTCAGGCGAAAACGCTCTTCGGGCGGGAATGGGCGGACTCTCCGGTAGACCCGGAGGGTCATTTCGTGGGCTTTTTGCCATACTTCCAAATCCTGCCAGCTTCGAATCGTCGGGGGACCCATGGGACTCCTCCCGTCAGGGTCAGTCATTCTCCCATGGGGTTTCATGCAGACCCCTCTGTACTTACCCAGCACCTAACACCTAACACCCAACACCGTATTCCTCAACTCAGAATCTCGCCGTGAGTGGCGGCGATGCCAAGTAGCCATTCCCCGGCCGGTCGGCGGCCGGGTTTGGGGGAGGTCCCAATGGCTGAATGGTGGTCTATCGTCCATCTCATCGGACGGATCCTCTACGGCGGCTACTTCGTTTACAACGGCCTGAATCACTTCCTGAACCTAAACATGTTGACGGGGTATGCCCAGTCCAAGGGCGTGCCGGCCCCCCGGCTGGCCGTCATCGTCTCGGGCCTGATGATCCTCCTGGGCGGGCTGTCCGTCTTGCTGGGATTCCACTTCCGGTGGGGTGCCCTGCTGATCGTCCTGTTCTTGATCCCCGTGACCTTCAAGATGCACAACTTTTGGGCCGAAACGGGTGACATGCGCATGATCGATATGGTCTTGTTCACGAAGAACCTGGCCCTGCTCGGAGCGGCCCTCTTCATCATGGCGACCGACGGAGCGACGTGGCACTACCAGGTCCGGTAAGTGTCTGGGGCGATGGGTAGGGGTAGGCCGGAGTCTTGGCCGCTGGCGTTGGAGAAGCCGGCAGGTTCCTCTTCTTCGTAGGCCCGGGGGTGCGGGGGTCCCCTGCAGAGGCCGACGCGACGTCGACCCTGCAGACGGGGGTAATGATCAACTTGTACGTGATATTTCGGGACGCCGGGAGTCATCCCGGCGTCCCCCTGGCCTGGCGCCGCCGGTGACGGCGGCGTCCATCTTATCGGAACACCGCCAGTCATGGCGGTGTCTTCCCCAGAGAACCGGCAGTGATGCCGGTGTCCTCCTCATCCTGAAAGACCTTCGGAGGGACGACCATGAAGTGGCTGACCTTCATCGGACGGGTCATTTATGGGGGCTTTTTCGTTTACAACGGCCTGAACCACTTGATCAACCTGAAAATGCTGACCGGCTATGCGGCCATGAAGGGCGTGCCAGCACCCCAACTGGCGGTCATCGTCTCGGGCTTGCTGATCCTCATCGGCGGAGCGTTGGTCCTGCTGGGCTGGAAGGTGCGCCTGGGGGCATGGCTCATTATCCTATTCCTGATCCCCGTGACCTTCAAGATGCACGCCTTCTGGGCCGAGACGGGCGACTTGCGCATGATCGATATGGTCAGTTTCGCGAAGAACCTGGCCCTGCTCGGGGCGGCCCTGATGATCTTGCTCCCGGAGTCTTGGCCGCTGGCGTTGGAGAAGCCGGCAGGTTCCTCTTCTTCGTAGGCCCGGGGGTGCGGGGGTCCCCTGCAGAGGCCGACGCGACGTCGACCCTGCAGACAGAGGTGATGATCAACTTGTACGTGGGGAGGCCGGGAGTCATCCCGGCGTCCCCCTGGCCTGGCGCCACTGCCTTTCCACAGGCGGGGACGCCTGCCTTTCCACAGGCGGGGACGCCTGCGCTCCGGCAGGCGGGGACACCCGCAGACGGGACGTCTACGCTCCTACGCGCCCCTTGCCATTCGCCATAGTTCTCGGAACCATCGGGGCGGCGGGAGGCGGAAGCGCAGGACCGTCCCGGTGACGGGATGGGGCAAGACCAGGCACCCGGCGTGCAGGGCGATGGCCGGACGTCGGGCCATTCGGCGGAGCAGATCCCGCAGGGCGGGATCCCGGACGGTGTGCCATCCTCGGTGGCCGTAAGTCGGGTCCCCGACGATGGGGTGCCCTATGTGGGTCAAGTGGACGCGAATCTGGTGGGTTCGCCCCGTATAGGGCCAGACGTGCAGGAGGGAGAAGGTTTCCGTCGTAGCGGCCAGACGGTAGCGGGTCCGGGCCCACTTGCCACCGGTGGAGACGACGTCAAACCGCTTGCGATGCCGAGGATGGCGCCCGATGCGGGTCTCGATGACACCTGCCGGGGGATGGGGCCACCCCCAGACGATGGCGAGGTAGTGCTTGTGCACGCGGCGGCGTTGAAACGCCTCCACGAGCCGCAGGTAGGCCGCCGGCGTCCGGGCGACGACCAGGAGGCCCGACGTCACCCGGTCCAGACGGTGGACGATCCCGGGTCGCCGGGGATGACCGACGGCCGCGATCTCCGGATACTGGGCGATGAGCCGATGGACGAGGGTCCCCGTCTGGTGGCCGGCGCCGGGGTGGACGGGCAAGCCGGCCGGCTTGGCGACGATAAGGAGGGATTCGTCTTCGTAGAGGACCCGCAGGGGACCCGGTTCCGGCGTCAGGGCCTCTTCCTCTTCGAAGCGGACCCACGTGACCTCGACGGTGTCGCCGGTCCGCAGGCGGTAGCTCGGCTTGACGACCCGGCCGTTGACCCGGACCCAGCCCTGCTCGATGAGGGCCTGCACCTGGGCCCGACTCCGGCCGTCGGCCCGGGTGGTCAGGAAACGGTCCAAGCGGGTCCCGGCGTCGGCGGCCGAGACAGACAAGGTCTCACGACTCAGGACCGTAAATTTCGTCATGGGCGGGACTCGACGTCGGGGCCGTCTCCATCAGGGTCCAGGCCTCGACCTGCCGGAGGCGGAACGTCCGGCGGTCCCGCCGCATGAGGTCATAGGCCGTCAGGAAGTATTCCTCGTTGCGGCGCTCGATCTGCAAGGGGAGGACGACCCGTTCGCTGACTGTATTGTCCATCGAGCGGTAGCGGATCCGGACCCACCGGTGCTCGAGCTGGGCGTCCGTAAAGACCTGGACCATCTGGAGGACGACAGCCGTGTCGGCCGACAGCCACCGGAGGAGCTCCTTCAGGGTGGCAAATCCCCGCTGGACCAGCAGGGGCTCCATCCGTCGGAAGACCTGGGCCGTGACCTGGGCGTCGTACAAGGCCCGATGGCTCCGCTGGTTTTCGTAAGGGACGCCCATCTTGCGGGCGACCCGTTCGAGCTGATAACCGGTCGAGGCCGCCATGACGTTGAGCCGTCGGGCCAGCTCGAGGACGTCGACGACGGGGTTCGCCAGGGGCTGAAGGCCATGCCGGGTCAGCTCGAAGTTGAGGAAGCCCACGTCGAAGTTGGCGTTGTACGCCAGGACCGGGTAGGTGTCCAGGAACTGCACGAGGAGGGAAGCCATCTCTCGGAAGGCCGGGGCCTCCCGGAGGCGCTCGGGCGGGATCCGATGAATCCGCTGGGCCTCCTCGGGGACCTCCCGTTCGGGGTTCACCAACGAATGGAAGGACGCCAGGAGGCCGGAAGGCCCGTACAAGACGGCACCGACCTCGCAAATGCGATGGCCCTCTTGGAAGCGAAGGCCTGTCGTCTCGACGTCCAGGGCCACAAAGAACAAACGGTCCAGCCGTGTCTCGATCCAATTCGGCCGCATAGCTCTCGGCCAAGGGCAAAGAGCAAAGGGCAAAGAGTTCTCTGCTCTTTGCTCTATGCCCTCCGCTCTTTGCTTTACTTCTTGCCCTCTGCCTTTGGCCCTATTCCTCTTCCTCAAGGGTCCCGGTGGGCGGGGCCAGTTCGACCCGAACGAAACCGGCCCGCAGGACCATCGGCAGACCCCGCAGGGCCTCCATGACCGGCTCCGGCACCGGGTCGTCCACGACGATGACCCCGACGGCTTCCCCCCGGCTTTCAAGACGCGCCAGGCCAAAGTAGGCGATGTTGATCCCATGCTGACCCAGGCACTGGCCCATCGCCCCGATGGCCCCCGGCACGTCCCGATTCCGAACGACGATGAGGTAGGGCTGGATCGGCACGTCCACGGTCGCATCCCACAGGGCCACGAGCCGAAGGACGCCCGGTTGAATGACCGTCCCCTCGATGGTGACGGCGCCGTCTTCATCCATCAGGTGGATGCGGAGCAGGCTCTCGTAGAGCCGGGGCGTCATCTGACGGGTCTCCGTGATCTCGAGGCCCCGGTCCTCAGCCAAAGCGACGGCGTTGACCCAGTTGACGCCGGCTCCCATGACGGGTCGCAGGAGACCCGCCACGACGGCCGCCAGGATGGGTCGCGTCTCCTCCCGGGCGACCCGGCCCCAGTACTCGACGTGCACCCGCCGGAGCCGAAAATCGGCGACCTGGCCGGCGACCTGGCCCAAGGCATAGCCCAGCCGCATGTAGTCCTGAATGAAGGCCTGGGCCGATTCGGGGACCGACGGGAAGTTGACAGCGTTGCGGATGATGCCGTACTTGAGGTAGTCCCGGACCTGAACGGCGATGTCGTACCCGACCTTCTCGTGAGCCTCGACGGTCGAGCCACCCAGATGGGGCGTGGCGATGACCCGGGGATGACGGATGAGCCGCCAGTCCTGGGGCGGCTCTTGGGCAAAGACGTCTAAGGCGGCCACCGCGACCCAGCCCTCGTCGAGGGCCTCCAGGAGGTCCGCCTCCCGGACGAGCTCGCCACGAGCACAGTTGACGAAGACGACGCCCGGCTTCATCGCCCGGAACACGTCCCGGTGGAAGATGCCCCGCGTCTCCTCCGTCAGGGGCGCATGGAGGCTGATGACGTCCGATGTCCGGATCAGGGTGTCGAAGTCGACCATCTGGACGTCCAGCTCCCGAGCGATGGACAACGGCACGTAGGGGTCGTAAGCCTGGACACGAGCCTGCAAGGCCCGAAGCCGCCGGGCCAACTCCCGGCCGACCCGCCCCAGGCCGTACAGGCCGACGACCTTGCCGGCCAGCTCCCGGCCGATGAAGGGACCCCGCTCCCACCGGTGCGCCTTCAGGGTGGCACAGGCGGTATACACGTGCCGCAGGGCGCATAGGATCAGGGCCAGCGTGTGCTCGGCGGCGGCGACACTGTTCTGACCCGGCGTGTTCATGACGACGACGCCCTGCCGGGTCGCCGCCTCGACGTCGATGTTGTCGACGCCCGCCCCAGGCCGGCCGATGACCCGCAGACGGCGGGCCTGCTGGAGAAGGTCCGCCGTCAGGCGGGTCCCGCTCCGGACGATGATGGCGTCGTAATCCTCGATGACGTCGGCCAGACGGCGGCCGCCGAGGTGCTTCAGGAAGTCGACCGTCCAGCCCTCGTCCCGCAAGAGCTGGACGGCCCGTTCCGGCAAGTCCTCTGTGATCAAGATCCGCATCGCCCGTACCTCACCCGCCCTTCCGGTCCGGATGCAAGAACAGCTTGACAGAGCCGTTGGGCCCGGAGAATGGCTCAGAACAACGCCCATCCAGGGCTCTATCGGCCTATCGGCCGACCGGCCCATCGGCCCAAGACCGTTGCTCGTCACTCCGTCACTTTGGAAGCCTTCGCCGACTTCCGGCCCGCACTAATCCCCTTCACCGCAGGTCCCTCCCCCAAGGGCAAGAGGACCGACTGCCGAACGCCTCCCCCCTGGGGGACAGGAATGAAAAGGGGTGGGACTTGGCTTTCTCGAAACTCACGAATCCTCTGCAACGCCCGCTGCACATAGCCTTCATCTACATCGTAGCCCACATAATGCCTCCCTGCCTTTAACGCCGCGATGGCCGTCGTGCCGCTCCCGATGAAAGGGTCCAGCACGACCTCTCCCTGAAAAGTGTAAAGCTGGATAAGACGATAGGGTAACTCCACAGGAAAAGGTGCCGGATGCCCGACCTTCGTAGCCGGTTCGGCAGGGAAGCGCCAAACGCTCTTGGTAAACTCCAAGAACTCATCGCGGCTTATGGTACTATGCCGCCCTGTGGGATTGGCACGAGAAAAGGTTTGCTTAGAGAACACAAGGATGTATTCATGCGTATCCCTTAACGTGGGGTTGGCCGGTGAACACCAGGTTCCCCATGCCGTAGATGGACTACTGCTGGAAGCCTTATCCCAGATGATTTCGCCCCTCATCAAAAACCCAATTTTTAACATCCGTTCGATGACGTAACTGTGAAGCGGTAGATAAGGCTTTCTTCCCAAGTTCGCGATGTCGATGCAGGCCCGGCCCCCCGGAACAAGCACCCGATAGACCTCTCGCATGACCCGCTCCAAGAAGGCAAGATACTCGTCGAGCGTCAGGTCCTGGTCATATTCCTTGCCTACATTGTAAGGCGGCGAAGTCACCATGAGATGGACGCTACAATCCGGCAATTCGCTCATGTCTTCACTGGTCTTGCAGAAAATTCTATCGATCACATCCGCTGGAATTAAATTTTCAAAGTATATAACGTCCTTTTCTTCCCTGGGCAGTCCCTCATAAAGGCGACGGCTGTAGTAAGGCGTGGAATCATGGCCCCAGCGCCCAGCCACGCCAAAGGCGCTGGTCTTCGTGCCCTTCCGCCTGTTTCGGGGCTTTTGGATGGCCATTTCAATCCTTCTCCCAATAATGCACCCATCGTCGATATGGCTCTATCCGTTGAATCGATGGACGCTGCCACTCAATTTCTATCTTCCGTGTACGCGAATCTTGCATTAACTTCTTCAAAGCTTCTGAAGAAATTTCCACACCACGCGGATTCGTGCCAGGCTTTGGCGTTTTGATGTAAGCATCTCTTCCTAATTCGTCAAAGATGTCCCGCTGTACCTCCACCGGGAAAAGAAATAATCCACCTGCTGCACCCCACTTGACTTGAGCCAAAAGAAGATCATACTTCGGCCGATACTTCCTCACAAACTGTTTAACTTTTTCCGGGTCAACAGTCCACACCAATTTGATGCCTCTAAAGCCTGTAATGGTCTTAATCGAAATCGGCTTACCGAATAGCTTGACATCTATTTCTCTTTTGGTGATAGAGATGTTTGTATCCACATTTTCTTCACCGAATTTGTAAACCAGCAGGGCTATGAGTATCTGCTCTCGGATAGACCCAACTTCCATACCAACTCTTCCAGCCCGCGAAGCCTCTAATTCCGCTAAGTGAAACAGGACCGGAAGCTTGCGCTGGATCTTCTTGGCCAGTTCTTCGTCGGTAAAAATCTCCACCAGGCGAGTGTTCATGACCCCATCCCCTGGGACAGCCCGAGCGGCACGGTTTTCAAACTACCCTCTCCCCCAGGGAGAGGGTTTTTGAGATGGCTTGTCCGTCACTCCCTATCCTCCGCCCTTCCCCATGTACCGCTCCCCGGCCAGGACGGCCCACGGCAGGGTGTTCTCCTTGGGCGGAATCGGACAGTTGTACGCATCGCTGTATGCGCACAGCGGGACATACGCCTTGTTGAAGTCCAGGACGTACGAACCGTCCGGCTGACGCCCGGCCTCGACGTATCGCCCGATGGGATACGTCGTCTTTCCCGTCGTGGCGTCCCGAAAGATGATGAACAGGACCGACGGGTCGTCGCCGCTCTCGATGAACGCCCGCAGACGGTATGGCTTCCCCTGCCACTCGAATTCCAGCCAGCCGACGTCCGGGAGCGGCGTCTGAAGACCCCGGGACGTCTCGATCCAGGCCGTCTGCCGCCGCTCGGCCGGAATCAGTCGGGCCCGGAATCGGAAGCGCCCGTCATAGGGGAATAAGTCAAAGCCCGGGAAGTTCACGGGTCGTTCCGTCAGAGGCTGAAAGACCATCACGCGGCCGTAGGGCGGATGGTAACTCAGATGCAGGGGCCAGTCTCCCCACCGGAGGGTCCCCTCGGCCAAGGTATAGGGCGAAGCGACGTCCCGCCAGTCGGCCCGAAGCGTCTCAGGGTCCCAAGATTGTAGGAACTGCACCAGCGCCGACCCCGGCTTCCAAGCCGTCGTGAACTTCCGGTCTCGGAACCTCACCGAAAAGACGGTCTCGGCCGGGGCCGCCGAAGCGACCCGCCACTCGACGGCCTTCGGGTCGTAGACGGCCGCATATAACACCTGTCCGTCCTCCAAGTAGAAGACCCGATGGACGGCGACGGGCGAAGTCGGGGCCGACTGGAACCGCCGGAGCCGAAGCTCCCACCAGTGACGGACTTCTGCCTCCGGCGACGGTCCCGCCGCCGAACCGAGCCCGACCATTCCAAACCCCCAAAGGATGAGGAAAAGAGCGACCATCATCGTCATGTACGGGGCAGACGGACAAGTCGACAGATAGGCAGTCGGCAGGTCGGGAGGTTCGTAGTAGCGCCATTCATGGCGCGTCTCGTGCCCACTGGAAAGCCGGGGAGCATGGGACGCCTTCACCGGAAAGCTTGAAACATCGTGTTTTCGCGGGGGTGCCTTTTCCGCTTCCCATCGCACCTTCTACCTCCCGAACGGCTCTGCCTATTATCCCGCATCTCGTATCCCTGCTTACACGCCCGTCGTCGCGGGCAGGGCGGCCCGGGCGGCTTCGAGCGTCCGGGTGACGATCGTATCATCGTGGGCCAGCGAAAGGAACCAGGCTTCGAAGGCCGACGGCGGCAGTTGGACGCCCTGTTCCAGCATGGCATGGAAGAACCGTCGGAAGGCGTCGACGTCGGACGCCTGGACCTCGGCCAAGTGCCGGGGCGGCGTCGCTCGGAAGAACACGCTGAGCATGCCCGTCGTCCACACGACGGCGGCCGGGAGGCCGTGAGTCCGGAAGGCCTCCTGCAGGCCCTCGGCCAGGGCCTGGGTCCGCCGGGTCAGGACGTCGTAGGCCGTCGGGTCGCTCTGAAGCTGAAGGAGCGTCGTGTAGCCGGCCGCCACGGCGACGGGATTGCCGGCCAGGGTCCCCGCCTGATAGACGGGCCCGACGGGGGCCACCCGGTCCATCCACCGGGCCGGGCCGGCATAAGCCGCCAGGGGGAAGCCGCCGCCGATGACCTTTCCCAGGGTGATGAGGTCCGGTTCGATGCCCGTCCGGGTGGACCAGCCGCCCCAGCCGACCCGGAAGCCTGTGATGACCTCGTCGAGGATCAGTAAGCTCCCAAACCGTCGGGTCAAGTCCCGCAGGCCTTCGAGGAAGCCGTCGGCCGGCAGGACGAGGCCCATGTTACCGGCGACGGGCTCGACGATGACGGCCGCGACTTGGTCGCCCCGGTCGTGAAACAGGCGCTCGACGGCCGCCAAGTCGTTGTACGGGAGGGACACCGTCGTCCGGGCGATGTCTTCTGGAACGCCCGGCGACGACGGGACGCCCAGGGTCAAAGCACCCGACCCGGCCTGGACGAGGAAGTAGTCGGCGTGACCGTGGTAACAGCCGTCGAACTTGACGACGAGGGGCCGGCCCGTGACGGCCCGGGCGATGCGGACGGCCGTCATCGTCGCCTCCGTCCCCGAGTTGACGAACCGGACCCGCTCGACGAAGGGGAAGGCCCCGGCGATGAGTTCGGCGAGCTCGACGTCCGTCGGGGTCGGCATGCCGTAAGAGCTCCCCCGGGCCGCCGCCCGTTGGGCCGCCGCCACGACGGCCGGGTGGGCATGCCCCAGGATCAGGGCGCCCCAGGACATGACGTAGTCGATGTAGACCCGGTCCTCGACGTCCCAGACGTAGGCGCCTTCCCCTCGCAGGATGAAGCGGGGGACACCCCCGACGGCCCGGAAGGCCCGGACCGGCGAGTGGACGCCGCCCGGGATGACCTTCTGGGCCCGTTCGTACCATTCCTCATTCGTTCCCAACATGGGATGCCTCCGAGAATAAGGCAGTAAGACGAAGTTAGCAGAACCGTCCGGTTCGTGAAACCCATATGGACTCAGCCTTTCCGAACCTTCGGGGAGGACGGTTTTTCAGGCTTCGGCAGATAGGCAGTTCGGCAGTTGGGCCGGTGGCCAAAAAGCTTTGGGGCCGCTCCTTGCCCATCCAGGCCTCTATCTGCCTATCTGCCGACCTGCCTATCTGCCGACCTACCTATCTGTCGACCTGCCCATCTGCCGACCTGCCGACTTGCCAGGGTGACAGCGCTCTTGCCTGCTTCATGGTACCAACACGGCTCGGCCGACGACCTCGCCCCGGTCGAGGGCCCCGTAAGCCTCGGCCACGGCCGTCAGGGGGAACGTCCGATAGAACGGCCGGACCCGGCCGGAACCGATCCACTCGAGGGCCAGGGCCCACTCCCGACGGGTATAGGCCGCCGAGCCGACGATGCGGTGCTCCCGCATGATCGTCACGGCCGGCCGGAGAAGCCGGGGGGCCTCACCCGTGACGTTGCCGACCCACACGAGCGTCCCCTTCCGCCGAAGGACCCCCAGACTCAGGTTGATCGTCGGGGCCCCGACGTTCTCGAAGACCGCATCGACGACAGGCGGCCGGTCCTGGGGCGAGACGACCTCGACGCCCAGACTCGCCACGACGTCGGCTTTCGCCTTGGACACCATGGCGACGACCGCCAGACCCATCTGCCGAAGGACCTGGACCATGTGGATGCCGACGCCGCCCCCGGCCCCTGTCACGAGGACGCGAGCCCCGGGTCCGACGCCGGCCTGCC
>JAUQPV010000048.1 GCA_030550225.1 Acidobacteriota bacterium
CGGGGAAGTGTCGGCTGGAGCCGCCGGGTCACCAGGCCATGGAGGACCTGTTTTTGCCGAAGCCATCGGTCATAGCCGAACAGATACCAGCCGTTACTCAACGTCCACCACTGGTAGCCCATGGCCGTCCCCATCGGGTGTTCGGTGGGGGCAGTGGATTTGCAGAGCCGTTGGGCTCGTAGGGATCCTCATGGACTGGGCCCTCTCGACCCATCGAGAAAGGCGAACAGCGCATAGCGCACGGCAGGTCAAGAAGGGCATGATCGCCCTCATGGTTCTGCTTTCTCTTCACCCGACACCCGGTCCCGACACCGAATATCACGGCCCTTCCGGCCAGACTTGCCAGGCATCCAACCGCAGGCCCGGCCCCGGATTGATCCAGAGGAAGGTATACGGCCCCGCCTCAGGATTGATTTCCGTCCAATCGTAGACCTCATAGTGGCCCGAGGGTTCGACCCGGAAGGTCTTTCGGACGCGAAGGCGACCGATGCGATCCAGGACCCAGCCGGGGAGGTCCAGGGTCCCGGCGGTCTCGTTCCGGACCCGGAGTCGCAAGTGCCACCGGCCGGCCGGCAGGTCCATTGTCCAGACGCACAAGGCCTGACCGACGCGGCTCCACGACCGGACGGCGACGGCTTGGGACGCCTGGGGGTCCCATACGGGGAGGCCGCCCTCCCGGGGACACCGTTCGAATTCGATGACCGTATCGACCGAAGGGAGGGGCCGACCGGGCGGACCAGGGGCTTCGTCGGGTCGAAGTCGGACCGTTTCCACTTGGCCCGGCTCGAATCGATACTTGGAACCCCGGGGGAGTCGCCCTTCGTGGGACCATAGAGGATCCGTGTTCTCGATGACGACTGAAACGGTCCCATCCGGATGGGTTTCCGTCCTTCGGACCCACAGACCGGGTATCGGCGGCGGAAACCGGCTCCACAGCTCGACCCGCCGATTCCGAAGGGGGAAGAACAGGAGGAACCGAACCCGCTCCGACTCGTCGGGCCGGGACGAAAGATAGGCCAGGTTCCCCAGGAGTTGGTCCCGGTCGTCGGGAAAGTCGACCAGCACGAAGTGGGTAATCCCGAGGCGGTCGAGGACGCCGGCTTCCCAGTTGAGCTTCCGGGGCTCATAGATGGGATGGGCCCGAAAGGGTGTCTCCAAGGCCAGGGTCGGGCTGAAATTACCCGTCAGGACGCTCTCGGGCGGGAGGTACTCGGCCAGAAATCGGGAAAAGTCCCGCAGACGGGTCGAGGGTCCGTACCGCCACCAATGGACGGCCCAAGCGGCTTGGGCCAGGACTTCCGCTCCGATCAAGACGGAGACCCCGGCGATGACCCAGGGCCTTGGCCGACCGGTTTCGGGACCGACGCGGGCAAGGGCTACCATCGAAGCCATCGCTGGGTTCGAAGGCCCTGGAGACCGGGTCCTCCGGCCTTTCCATCTCCGCCTGAGGCTGACCCCCAGGAGGGTCCCGACCGTCGCCAGGGCGGCCAGCAGGGCCAGGGTCTGGTAGGCCCCGTAGTAATTTTGGGGAAACGGTCGGGTGTCGTAATTCAAGAGTGATGGCCACCAGTCCCGAAGGATATAGAAGACGCCCGAGTTCAGGATCGTCTTGATGACCTCACACCACCACAGGAAATACCAGGGCGCCCATCGCCACGAGCCGGCGAAGCCGAACGACCCGGCGGCGATTCGGTAGAGACCCGTCAGGGCCAGGAAGAACATTGCCAGGAAAGCCGGGAGCCAAAACCGGAGGTACCGGTAGTACAGGAGGCTGTAAGCCCCGAACTCGGTCACGAACCACAGCCAGGCGAGTCGCTCAAGGGGCACCGTCGGCCCGCCGCCCAGGCGGCGGATCGGGATCATCAAGACCTGAAGGGCTCCGACCAACGTCAGGACGGGCATATACCGAAGCATATAGGCCGCCCCGGGCTCTGTCCAGAGGTGACGGAGGACGTCCAGCCAGGACCGGGGCCGCCGGAGGTCCCAGTCCCATCCGAAGAACATACGAAACACATCCCGGTGAGGCCAAAAGAGGAAGAGACCCCAGGCCAGGAAGCCGAGGCCCAGGCCCCACAAGAGCCAACGGTACCGGTTCCACGCCTGTCGGAGGGACCGACCCTCCCGTTCGACGGCCACGTCGAGAGAGGCCAGCAGGAGGGCCAGCGTAAAGGGATGGGTCAGGCTCTTGGTCATGTAGGCCAGGGCCGTCGCCAAGCCGGCTCCAAGCCAGGACCGGGGCCGCTCGACCCCCCGGAGCCAGAGATATACGGCCAGGGCCAGAAAGAAGAGGAGCTCGCTGGTCCGATTTCCGATACGGGCGTAGGTCCAGTGCAGATAGTGAATCCCCAGGAGGACCATCCCGAGATAGGCCCACAGGAAGCCGAAAGTCCGGTATAGGACGGCGAACACGACCCCCAGGGTCAGGCTCGAGAAGAAGGCCGGCACGACCTGCGTTTGCCAGTAGCCGACCCCCAGGAGACGATAGCTCAGGTAGGTGAAGAGATGGGGCACGGGGTTTAAATACATGAGGTTCCATTCGTCGAGCGTCCAGCGGCCCGTCAGGACCTTGTTGCGGGCGTTGACGGCGTAGTTGCCCGAATCGACGAGTTCGCCCCAACTCCAGTCCAGGTCTTCTGGGGCGTCGTAGGCCAGAAAGGCCCAGCGGGGTACGCACAGGAGGAGCCACGTGACGACGACCAGGAGCTGTCGCCGGTAGGACGGACCAGGAGATACCACTAACATCCGACGTCGGGCTCACCCGGGGCGATTCAGATGTCCATCATTGTGGCCGGACGTCCCGGACAGATGCAAGCCATGACAAGAGGTGGGATGGGAAGTCAGGTCCCAGGAAAGAGACCTTCCTCATTCACGGCCGAGTCACCGTGATGAGGCCGTCTTCTCGAACGTCCCACCGGGCCTCGGGTAGGAACTGACGGGCCACGTACAGGCTGGCCCGCGTGTGGGGCGTGATGGCCGACGTCCGGAGGCACCCCCCGGTCCACGCCAGAAAGGGCACAAGCTGGTCGGCCAGGTGGCGGTCCGCGCAGGCGCCGGCGTCGAGTTCCTCCAGCAGGGCTTGGGCGGCCCGGACGCCGACGGTCTCGGCCGGCACGCCCCGTTCGCCAAGGGCCGAGGCTCCGAGGCGGTACTCGACGGTCGGGTCGTCCACGTCCTGCAGGACAGCCCACAGGACGATCCCAGCCCCGGGCGAAGCCGTTTCCTGATAGTCCACCCGAACCGACACAGGGACGTCAGGCGGCCGCCGTAGGGCGTTGACGGCCGACTCCCGCATTCGCTCGGCCACGCGAGCCGACCGCAGGTGGTGGGAGGCGTGGGCCACGCCCTCCATTCGGACGAGCCGTCCCGAGCCGTCCAGCCGAAGGGGCGTCGGCGGGGCTCCGTGGGGCTGGGCCCGAAACTCGACGTGACCCCCACCAGCCGGGTAGTAACCCCGTCGGAACAAGCGAAACGAGACCTGAGCCCAACGTTGGAGGTGAAACAGTAAGACGGCCTCAAAATAATCAGCTGGGATGCTCCAAGGCACGTCCGTCCCGCCCCGGACGACCCACCGGGTTTCGACCGGGCCCATCACGACGGGCAGAAGGACAGCCTGCAAAAGGAGGGTCACTGAACCGGCCGTGCCGATGTCGATCTCGTAATCACCCGGTCGGATGGGACCCGGCTCGAACGTCAGCTCTGTCGAGCCGACCGAGTCTCCACGGACCCGGGCCCCGCACAGGCGGGCGGCCGCCCGGACACCGTGCAGATGCTGGGGCCGCAGGCCCGGCTGGGGTCGGTTTGCCCGGATATGCTGGATCCGGAAAGGCCGACCCGTCAGGACACTGAAGCCCAACGCATGCCGCAGGATCGAGCCGCCGCCTTCCTCTTCCCGTCCGTCCAGTTCGACCCAGTCCGCAAGATGGCGCATGACTCATATCGGCTCATAGGTCATAGCCCGTCGCACATGGCTATTCCCCATGCCTCATGAGCCAACGGGCCTACCGGCCTACTCGACCGAGGGAGAACTCGAGACCCGTCGGGGCACTTCGGGCGGCACCGTCCGTAGAGGCTGCCGGGCCGCCCGCCCGTTGCGCCAGGCCTCGATGATACCCGGCAAGATCGATAGGAACACGACGAGGGCGATGACCCAATGGAGGTACTTCTGGATATCCGGCACGACACGGCCCAGCGTATAACCCGTCAGGACCATACTGAAGACCCATAGGAGACCGCCTACGACATTATACGTCACGAAACGTCGGTACCGCATCAGGGCCGCCCCGGCCACGGCCGGCGCAAAAGTCCGGACGATGGGCACGAATCGGGCCAGGACGATGGTCTTGGCCCCGTACTTCTCGTAAAAGGCGTGAGCTCGCTCCAAATGCGACCGGCGAAACCACCGACTGTCCGGCCGCCGGTACAGGGCCTCGCCGGCCCGGCGCCCGATCCCGTAGCCGACCTGGTCCCCGACGATGGCCGCCAGGGCCGTCAGGCCCAACAGCAGGCTCAAATCCAGGTGACCGGCGGCCGCCAGGATACCGGCCGTCACTAAGAGAGAGTCCCCGGGCAGAAAGAAGCCGACAAACAGGCCCGTCTCGACGAATACGACCAGGGCGACCCCCAGGACACCCCCCCATTGGATGATGGCTTGCACGTCCGTGATGGTGCGAAGCCACTCGGGTAGGATCATAAGCCCTCCTCCGTCTGACCATCGAGGCGAGGCCTTGGTCTAAGGGACAAGGGGCGAGCCAAAAGCATAGGGCTTAGAGCTCGGTGTACCATACCCTATACGCTTTGTGCTGCATTGTAGCGAAAACCGTCCAGAAGTCCAGTCCCGCGGCATCGGTGAAGGTCCGGGGTGTCGTGAGCACGAGTCAGCCGTCACCCTTGAACTTCCCGATTCTCTGAGGTCAGCGGGCCGGGTATAATGCAGGCACGACGAGCCCATGAGACGGAGGAAAGCCTTGAAGGTGTGGACCCTGCCAGTCGTCCGATGGGGCCTGGGGGTCGGCCTCGGGGTCGTCCTGGGAGCGATCCCCGGCCACGCCGGCGGGCCCTGGTTTGCCGAGCCTCGCAGTGATCGCATCGTTCATTACGAACTCCAAGCCCATCTTCGGCCGGCCGACCGGACCGTCACGGGCCGGGCCCGTCTGGCGTGGCGGAACGCGACCCGTCAGCCAGTCCCGAAGCTGTGCTTCCACATGTACATGAACGCCTTCCAAAATGGGGACACGCTGTTCATGCGGGAGGGCGGCGGCCCCTTGGGAAGGGTCCGGCTCCCCAAGGAGCCGGAAGCCTGGGGGTGGGTCGAGCTCCAGCGCATCCGCCAGACCGATGGGGCCGACTTGTCCTTCACCTATGAGGCCGACGGGACCGTCCTGTGGGTCACGCTCCCTCGACCCGTGGGACCCGGGGAGACGATTCGTCTGGAGTATGAATTCGAGACCCGTTTGCCTCGTATCTTCGCCCGGACGGGGTACGCCGGCTCGTTCTTCATGGTCGCCCAGTGGTTTCCGAAGGTCGGCGTCTTGGAAGAACGGGGCTGGAACTGTCACCCCTTCCATGCGAACAGCGAGTTCTATGCCGACTTCGGCGTCTACGACGTGGAAATTCGGGTCCCCCGGGCCTTCGTCGTCGGTGCCACCGGGGAGGAGGTCGCCCGTCGGGACGAGCCGACGGGGGAGACGACGTATCGGTATCACGCCGAGGACGTCCACGACTTCGCCTGGACGGCCTCGCCGCTATTCCGGGAGCTTCAGGACCGCTGGCGCCATGTCCGAATTCGGATTCTCTATCCACCCGGTCATGAGGCGGGTGCTCGCCGGATCCGGTCGGCCGTCCGGGCCGCCCTGGACCTCACGGCCGAGTGGTACGGTCCTTACCCCTATCCGGTCCTGACGGTCGTTGAGCCGCCGCTCTATGGCCTCGCCGCCGCCGGGATGGAGTACCCGACCCTATTTACCGTCGGTCTGGGGATTCAGCTCCCGACCTGGCTTCGATTCCCCGAGGCCATCGCCGTCCACGAATTTGGTCATCAGTATTGGTACGGCCTGGTCGCCAACAACGAGTTCGAGGCCGCCTGGATGGACGAGGGCCTGAATTCTTACATGGAAGCCAAAATCATGAATCGGCTGTACGGGGCCCGCTCGACTCGCCTACCCGTCCTCGGCCTCTGGGGCTGGCACCACGACGGGGCGATGGCCCCGGAGGCCTTTTCGACGGACCCGTCCAACACGTATGCCTGGCAGTTTGCCAACCGGGCCAGCTACAATGCCAATTCGTACACTAAACCCATGTTGGCGCTCTTGACCCTGGAGCGCCTTTACGGGTCGGACGAAGTCACGCGGGCGCTCCGGGCCTACTTTCGGGCCTGGCAGTTCCGGCACCCCTATCCGGAAGACTTCTTCCGCGCTATGCAAGTCCATCTGGGTGAAGCGGCCGCCGAATTCCTTCGGAAAGCCCTGAACACGACAGACGCCATCGACTTCCGGGTCGCCGAGGTCCGATGCGTGCCCGTCCGGCGCTCGCCCGGATTTTACGGCTATGGAACCCAGCGACGATGGCAGACGCTTGAGAAGGTCCCAAATCGGTGGAAGTGTAGCGTCCTAATCCGGCGGATCGGGACGTGGGCCGTGCCCGTCGAGGTCCAAATCCGCTTTCGGGACGGTCAGGTCACGACGTTTGTCTGGGACGGGGAGCGGCGGTGGTTTCGATGGGCACCCGATACCGAGTGGGCGGCCCCTATCGAGCGGGTCGACATCGACCCCCGAGGCCAGTGGCTCCTGGAGACCCACCGGGTCGACAACGGCTGGGTCCGCTCGACGCCCCGCCAGCTCCAGGGCCTGAAGAATCGCCTGTGGGGCTGGCTCCTTTACGGGCTGGCGACGGTCGTCACGCTGGGGTGATGCAGGTGTTGGGTGTTCAGTGCTGGGTGTTAGGTATAAAAGACCACGGACCCCCGACCATAGACCTGTTTCGGAAGCCTGGTTCGCTTCATCGAGACGAGGGATTCCGATGGCTCCGTCAGGTCTGTGGTCTATGGTCTGTGGTCGGTAGTCTCTTTGGCCCAACACCCAGCACCCAAGACCGAACGCCGACTAAATATCCAGATTCCGGAACTCCAGGGCGTGGGTCAGGATGAACTCCCGTCGGGGTTCGACCTGTTCGCCCATGAGGACTGAGAACGTCTGGTCGGCCTCCATGGCGTCTTCGATGGTGACCTGCAGGAGGGTCCGGGTCTCGGGGTTCATCGTCGTCTCCCAGAGCTGTTCGGGGTTCATCTCCCCGAGGCCCTTAAACCGCGTGATGGTGATCCCCTTCCGGCCGGCTTGGTCCAGGTATTCATAGAGCTCCAACCAGGAGCGGAACTCGTGGCGGTGCCCGTCGCCTGCTTCCAGGGTGAAGGCCGTCGCCCGAGCCAGGTCCGGCTGACGACTGTAAATCTCGACGACGGCCCCGTACTCCGGTGCGTCGATGAGTTCCCATCCGATGACCCGACCGTGGATGCCCCGTTCGAGGGACCGCAGGACGAGACGGTGAACGCCGTGCTCCGCATCGAACTCCCGGGCCGTCACTTGGTAGCCGTCGCTTTCCAGGACGCCGACCAGGTCTTGCACCCAACGGGCATCGGCCAGGGCCGAGCGGTCCGTCAGGCCGAAGGTGATCAAGCGGTGGATGAGGTCGGCCGGGTAGCCCTTCCGTTCGAGCCGTTCCAGGAATGGCCGGGCCAGGGCCAGGTCCATGAGGACCCCATGAAGCCGGTCGGAAGCGTAAGGTCGGCCGTCGACACGGACCTTGACGTTCTCCAAGGCCGTCTGGAGGAGCAGACGGCGGAGGTCCGTATCGTCCTTCACGTAGAACTCCCGCTTGCCCTTCTTGACCCGATACAACGGGGGCTGGGCGATGTAGAGGTGGCCGTTCTCGATGAGCCATGGCATCTGCCGGAAAAAGAAGGTCAGCAGGAGCGTCCGGATATGGCTCCCATCGATGTCGGCGTCGGCCATGATGATGACCTTATGGTAGCGGAGCTTGCTCAGGTCGTAGTCCTCGGGGTCGGCCCCGGCCCCGATAGCCTCGATGATGGCCGTGATCTCGTCGTTGGACAGGACCTTCTCGAGACGGGCCTTCTCGACGTTGAGGATCTTCCCCTTCAGGGGTAAGACGGCCTGAAAGCGGCGGTCCCGACCCTGCTTGGCCGAACCGCCGGCCGACTCGCCCTCGACGATAAACAGCTCGCACAGCCGGGGGTCCCGCTCCTGGCAGTCGGCCAGCTTACCGGGGAGGCTACTCCCGTCGAGGGCGCTCTTGCGGCGGACGAGCTCCTTGGCCTTCTGGGCGGCTTCCCGGGCCCGGGCCGCTTCGACGGCCTTCTCGACGATGGCCCGGGCCGTGTCGGGATGCTCCTCGAGGTAGCGGACGATGGCGTCGTAGGCGATCGATTCGACGATCCCCTTGACCTCGGGGTTGCCAAGGCGGCCCTTCGTCTGGCCCTCGAACTGAGGCCGCAGGACGTTCGGGATCCACACCGACACGACGGCGACCAGGCCCTCCCGGACGTCGTCGCCCGTCAGGCCCGACAGCTTCTTCGGCAAGAGGTTCTCCCGCTGGGCGTACTGCTGAATAGCCCGCGTGATGGCCGACCGGAAACCCGTGACATGCGTGCCGCCGTCCTTCGTGGGGATCGAGTTGGCGTAAGAAAAAACCTGCTCCTGATAACTGTCCGTGTACTGAAAGGCCAGATGGACGAGGACGCCGTCCTTCTCCCCACGGACCTCGATGGGCTCGGGGTGAAGGACCCGCTTGGTACGGTTAAATTCCGTCAGGAACTGGACGATGCCGCCGTCATACTGGAAAGTCTGTTGGCGACCCGTCCGCTCATCGATGAGCTCCAGCCGGAGGCCCCGGTTGAGAAACGCCAGCTCCCGAAGACGCTGGGCCAGGATCTCGGCGCTGAACTCGATCGTCTCCGTAAAAATTTGCGAGTCCGGCTTGAAGCGGACCTTCGTGCCCCGGCGCTGGGTCTCGCCGACGACCTGGAGGTCCTCGACGGGCTCCCCCCGCCGGTAGCGCTGGAAGTAGACCTTGCCGTCCCGCCAGATCTCCAGCTCCAGCCACTCCGACAGGGCGTTGACGACCGACACGCCGACCCCGTGGAGGCCCCCCGAGACTTTGTAGACGGAGCCGCCGAACTTGCCGCCGGCATGCAGGGTCGTCAGGACGACTTCGGCGGCCGGCCGGCCGACCTCGGGATGGATGTCGACCGGGATGCCCCGACCGTTGTCGACGACCGAGAGGCTCCCGTCGACGTGGATCGTGACCTGAATCTCGGTACAAAAGCCAGCCTGGGCCTCGTCGACGCTGTTGTCGATGACCTCGTAAGCCAGATGATGAAGGCCCCGGATATCGGTACTCCCGATGTACATGGCGGGGCGCTGGCGGACGGGTTCCAGACCCCGAAGGACCTGGATCGCTTCCGCCGTGTAACCCTGCACATCGGTCGTCTTCGTCGCCATCGTCCTCCCCTCGTCGTGAAGCCGTCGTAGACCCCGCCGGGACTGACTCCATAAACAGAGCAGGGAATCACTCGAGAACGCCGGACGTCCCTGTCCGACCGGACCGCCGGCGGCGCCCGGCCCATATGGAGGCCTCTCAGGGCGGGTGAAAATTACGTCGATTTATGATAGTCCCCCTGTCAGTTCGATGCAAGGGGGATCGGCCGCCGGATGTCTCTCCCCTGGGGATCGAATGCTGGAAGAAGCCGTCCCGACATCGTTCTCATGAACTGAGGGCTCTGTTAAGATGAGTCCAGGGAGTCGGGCATGGTCGCCTCGTTAGAGAGCCTGTAAGGGCGACCCGGCGGGGGGGGGGAGTCTTAAGCCGATAGGGAGAGACAGACCGGGGTTCGCCCTTTGGGCACTGGACGGGTCCGGACTATAATGACTCCCCCTGCGAGCGGGCCCTTGGGTCATCTTAGATGCTCTTAGAACGTCGGGCACACCGCTGGGCGGGCCATGTACGGCGGAGGGACGGTATGAAATACGGCTTTCGAGGCCTCAGGGGTGGTCCCCGGAAATTCCTTCTTCGAGCCCTGGGGTCAAGCCTGGGAACTGTCCTCTGGACGATGGAGATGGCATTCATGGTGCATTCGACGCATGGGGACCCAGTTCCGCCGGATGTCGGTCGGGCTCAGCAAGTCGCCTCCATCCAGGCGGCCCTCCGGGCGGCGGGCTTGGACGGCTGGCTCCTGGCCGACTTCCGAGGTCGGAACGTCCTGGCGAACCGGGTCCTCCGACGAGAGACCGAACAGATGGGCACGCGCCGGTGGTTCTACTGGATTCCGGCCCAGGGCGAACCCGTCCGCATCTGTCACGCCATCGAGCCCCGGTGTTTAGACGGTTATCCGGGCACCCTCCGGCTGTATGCCGGCTGGCGTCAGCTCCATGAGGCTCTCCATGAAGCTCTCCAGGGAGCCCGGCGGGTCGCCATGGAGTACTCGCCGAACAACGACATCCCTTACGTGAGCCTCGTCGATGCGGGGACCGTCGAGCTCGTCCGGGGCTTGGGTGTCGAGGTCGTCAGCTCGGCCGACCTCGTCCAGCGCTTCGAGGCCGTTTGGACGGACGAACAGCGGGCCATGCACGTGGAGGCCGCCCGTCGGATCCTGCGAATCAAGGACCGGGCCTTTCTGTACATCCGGCAGGCCTTACTCCGGGGCCGGCCCATCACGGAGTACGACGTCCAGCAGTACATCTGGCGTCTGTACCGACAGGAGGGCCTCGTCGCCGACCATCCGCCCATCGTGGCCGTCAACCAGAACGCCAGCAATCCTCACTATGCCCCGACGAAGACCGAGCATGCCCCCATCCGGATGGGTGACCTCATCCTCATCGACCTCTGGGCGAAGCTGAACCGCCCGGGCGCCATCTATGCCGACACGACGTGGATGGCCTATGCTGGCAAGGAAGTCCCCCTGAAGTACGCCGAAATCTTCCAGATCGTCTACGAGGCCCAGTCGGCGGCCTATGACCTGATCGTCCAGCGTTTTCGGGCCGGTCAACCCGTCTACGGCTGGGAGGCCGACGACGCCGCCCGGAACGTGATCCGGCAGAAGGGCTACGAGGCTTACTTCATCCACCGTACAGGCCATAGCATCGGCCAGGAGGTCCACGGCAACGGGGCGAATTTAGACAATCTGGAGACCCGGGACGGGCGGCAACTCCTGCCGGGGACGGGCTTTTCCATCGAGCCCGGCATCTACTTGCCCGAGTTTGGCGTCCGGAGCGAGATGGACGTCTACCTGGACCCCCAGGAGGGTCCGGTCATCACGACGGCGCCTCGGCAGACGGCCATCATCCCTCTCTTGAGCTGGCGTCCGGCGGCAGGCCCATGATCGAGTCGGTGGCGGGATTCCTGGCGGCCGTCGGCGTCGGTTTTCTGGCTCAGCTCATCGACGGGACCCTGGGGATGGCGTACGGGACCGTCTCGACGGCCTTCCTCCTGAGCTTAGGGCTTCCTCCGGCTATCGCCAGCGCCAGCGTGCACACGGCCGAAGTCTTCACGAGCGGCGTCTCAGGTCTGTTCCATCTGCGATTTGGCAATGTGGACCGGTATCTCTTTCGGCGACTGGTCGTCCCAGGCGTCCTCGGGGGTATCCTCGGGGCTTATGTCCTGACGGCCATTCCGGGTCACCGGATTCGGCCCTTCGTGGCGGCCTACCTGACGGTCATGGGCGGCGTCATCCTATGGCGGACTCTGCGGGGGCCTTATCGGCGGCCGGCTCGAGCCGGGGCCGGCATCCCCCTTTTGGGTTTCGCCGGGGGATTCCTGGACGCCATCGGGGGCGGTGGTTGGGGACCGATCGTGACCTCGACGTTAGTCGCTCGCGGGAATCATCCCCGCCGCACCGTCGGGTCCGTCAACCTGGCGGAGTTCTTCGTGACCGTCGCCCAAGCGGCGACGTTCTTCGTCGTCCTGCGGCTCACCCACGGGCGGGTCGTCCTCGGCCTGATCGTCGGCGGCGTGATGGCCGCACCGGTAGCGGCCTATCTGGCCCGCCGGCTTCCGACGCGGCTCTTGATGGGCCTCGTCGGGGGCCTCATCGTCGTCCTGAGCCTGCGGGTCCTCATCGTGGGGCAGTAAGGCAGTAAGGCAGTAAGGCCATTCGGCGTTGGGTCCAAAGAGGACCGCAGACCATGGACTATAGACCTGTTTCGGAAGCCCGGTTCGCTTCGTCCCGAGACTTCGGCAGATGGGCAGTTCGGCAGGTCGGCAGATAGGGCCACGGGACGGGAGAAGTCGTCACCGGGGCCCAAAGCGCCTCGGGATCCCATATCTCGCATCCTGTATCCCGTATCCTTGAAACATCGTGCTTCCCGGGCGGGGGGACAGGTTGACTGGACGCCATTCTC
>JAUQPV010000049.1 GCA_030550225.1 Acidobacteriota bacterium
TCCCTCCGTCGGGTCATGGGTTACCTCAGACTTCGCCGCTCCCGTAAAACTTCTTCCGCCTTCCGGCGGCGGGCTTCCTCGCGCGCCTGCCGGCGTTCCCAGACTTTCCGACGGACTGCAAAGAACAGACGGCCTATTTGGAGCCAGACCCGCCAGGCCCAGAGGCCCCGGACCCGGGCATGGCTCAAGTCAGCCCCCCACCACCACGCTCGTAAGACTCGGGCCGTCGTCAGGTCCGCATAAGACAACTGGGCATAGTCCATCCGGGCCCGGGTCAGGTCGGCGCCCGTGAGGGTCGCAAAGCGGAAGTCGGAATACGGGAAGCGGCCGCCTCGCAAGTCGGCCAGGGCCAAGTTCGCCCGTCCGAAGTCGGCCCTCGGGGCTTGCACCTCCGAGAGGCTGGCCCGCTCGAGGTTTGCCCGTCGAAACACGGTCCCCTCGAGACCGGCCCGGCCCAGACGGACGCCCCGCAGGTCCGCTTCCGTAAAGTCGGCGCCGGCCAACTGGGCCTGCTGGAAATCGACCGTCCGCAGGTTCATGCCCGTGAAACGGCAGCCGTTCAGCCGAGCGCCGGTCCACGTGACGGCCGTCAGGCGGGCCGTGTGGAAGTCGATGCCGTCCCAGACGCTTCCGTCCAGGCTGACTTGCTCCATCGTGGCATCGTCGACTCGCGTATGACGGGCCATCACACGGCGGAGGACGCAGTCAGACCACCGGCTCCCCGTCAGGTCGGATCCCTCGAGGGAGACGCCTTCCATCTGGACCCGATGGGCCTGCAGGAAGCGCAGGTTGGCACCGTTCATTTGAGAACCCTGGAGCTGGACCTGGTCCCAGCGGGCTTGATAGAAATTGGCCCGCGTCAGGTTCGCCCGTTGGGCCAGGACCTGCCTCCACTCGGCTTCTCGCCATCGGGTCTCGAGGGCGTCCGACTCGGAGAGGTCGACTTCCTCGAAGACGGCGCCGGTAAAGTCGGCGCCCCGGATCCGGGCCCGGAGCATGGAGGCCTTAAAGACCCGGACGTTTTGGAGGGAGCACCCGGCCATGGAGACGCCGTCCAGGCGGGCGTACGAAAGGTCGGCCCCGTCCAGACGGCTCCCATGAAGCTCGCTGTTGCGGAGGTCCACGTGCCGCAAGGAAGCCCCCGTGAAGTCGACCTCCAGGAGGTTTTGGAAGCTCAGGTCGGCCCCATCCAGGACGGCGTCCTGAAAGCGGGCCCGGTTCAGACGGGCCATGCGGAGCTGGACGCCCCGGAGGTCACAACCGGAGAGGTCGGCCCCCTCGAGGTTCGTCGACTGCAGGACGGCCCCCTGAAGATTCAACCCGTGGAGGTCCCGGCCGGCCAGGTCCAGCCGACTGAGGTCGGGCGTGATGTGGGGGTGGGCCGCCCGCCATTCATTCCAATCGCCGGCGTCCAGGTGGGCCACGTGAGTCGGGTCTGCCATGGCGTGACTCCTGGAAGGCATTATAGCCGAGATCGGGGGATAGAGGTGGGAAGCGGGGTCTCCAAATAGGCACGGGTCGGGGGGTAGACTTGACAAGGGGGGTCAGAGGGCCTATCATAGAACCGGAAAATGTAGACAAATTGAGTCCACGTTATCCAGGTTCGGCGGTCCCGGACCGGGGAGGCACCGTGCGCATCAGCCGTTCCCTCGACTACGCCATCCGGGCCCTCGTCTACTTGGGTATCTACCAAACCGGCGACCTCCACCACATCGCCCAGTCCATCCGTGTCTCCCAGCCCTACCTGGCGAAGGTCATGCACCGCCTCGTCCGAAAGGGCCTCGTCCGTTCGACCGTCGGCCGGGAAGGCGGCTACGTCCTGCGCAAACGCCCCCAGGACATCACGGTCCGGGAGGTCTTCGAGGCCGTCGAGGGCGAGTTCCATCTCTTCGACTGCTACTTCGGGACGGAAGAATGCTACTTCATTTCCCAGAACTGTACCCAGCTCCGGTTCTGGAACCAACTCCAGCAGGTCATCCTGAAGGCCCTGGAGTCGACGACCTTGGCCGACTTATTGCCCCAATCCTCGCAACCCACGGAGGTCCTCTATGCACGTTGTCCGACGCCCCCGACTCCAAATCCGTAACCTTCACGTCGTCGTGGAAGACAAGGAGATCGTTCGGGGCCTGGACCTGACGATTTATCCCGGCGAGCTCCACGCCATCATGGGGCCTAACGGCTCTGGCAAGAGTACCCTGGCCCTGGCCCTGATGGGCCATCCGAAGTACCAAATCACGGAAGGCGAGGTCTGGCTCGACGGTCAGAACGTCCTCGAGATGAAGCCTCACCAACGGGCGATGGCCGGGATGTTCCTGGCCTTCCAGTACCCCCAGGAGATCCAGGGCGTCCCGATGGGCCGCTTCTTGTGGACGGCCCTGACGACCCGTCGGAAGGCCGGCGCCGACGGAAGTCCGGCGCCCCGGGACCTGCTCGGCTTCGGGAAGTTCCTGCGGGGGCTCCTCGAAGACGTCCGGCTCAATCCGGACTTTGCTCAGCGGCATCTGAACGTGGGCTTCTCGGGCGGTGAAAAGAAGCGGGCTGAGATTGTCCAGATGATGGTCTTCCGGCCCAAGATGGCCCTGCTGGACGAGATCGACTCGGGCCTCGACATCGACAGCGTCCGCATCGTCGCCGAGGCCATCCAGGGCCAGCGGGACGGCGACATGAGCATCCTGATCATCACCCACTACCCCCGGATTTTGCACTACTTGGAGCCGGACTACGTCCACGTGATGGTCGACGGCCGGATCGTCCACAGCGGCGACAAGGGCCTGGCCCTCCGCCTGGAAGAGTTGGGCTACGAGGGGTTCCTCCGGGAACTCCTCTCGGAAAGCTCGACCCTGACGGCCCCCTCAGCCTAAGACAACGCCATCCGGTCGGCAAGACCCAGGAGGTATTCCAATGGCGACCCGAAATCCCAGCTTTCTGGACTTGGATTACAGTCGGTACGACTTTCGGGATACCGTCGAATACGTCTACCGGACCCCGAAGGGCCTGACGCGGGAGATCGTGGCCGAGATCTCGGCCATCAAGGGGGAGCCCGAGTGGATGCGGGACTTCCGCCTGCGGGCTTACGAGATCTTCATCCGGAAGCCCATGCCGACGTGGGGCGCCGACCTGAGTGGAATCAACTTCGACGAGTACACGTACTACCTGCGGCCGACGGACCGGAAGGGCCGGACCTGGGACGAGGTCCCTGAAGAGATCCGGCGGACCTTTGAACGACTCGGCATCCCCGAGGCCGAGCGCAAGTTCCTGGCCGGCGTCGGCGCTCAGTACGAGTGCCTCGCGGGGGATACCCGTGTGTTCACTCACCGGGGGCCCGTCCCGATTCGGAACGTTCAGCCTGGCGACATTGTTTTTTCGTTTGACGAGAGCCAAGAACGGCTCGTCCCAGCGCGTGTCAAGGCCGTGGCTTATAAGGGGGAGCGGGAAGTATTCGAAGTGAAGGTCGGGACTCGGAGCATTAAGGCGACGGCCAATCATCCCTTCTTGGTCTTGGAATACACGCGGGCACCCGGTCGCCAACGGGGACGATACCGGCGTGTCTGGAAGTACCTTCATGAGCTAAAACCGGGGGACCTCGTCGCCGTGGCCAGGCGCCTCCCCGACATCGGCCGACCTCACCGGCTGGAACAGCCGGAGATGCCGGACAGAGGGCAGTGGCGGTATAACCCCATTTCATTTCCCGAAGAGACGTCCTGCGACCTCATGTGGTGGCTGGGACTGTATCTCGGAGACGGGGCCATCCATCGAGACGGTCCCCGGAAAGCCCGTGTCGAATTGGCGATCCCGGCTTCCGATACAGCTTTACGGGATGAACTCCAGCGGGTTACCTCCAGCCTATTTGGGGTTCCAGTGAAGAACGGGGATGTTCATCGGGTGACTGTACATTCGACCCTGCTGGTTCGGTACTTAGAACGGAATGGGTTGGATGGGAATGCGCATACAAAACGTGTACCACCTTGGGTCTTTGCTTTGCCCCGAGACCAGGTCTTCAGCTTCATCGGGGGATATGTGGATGCCGATGGGTACGTCCGATCCCATCCTAAGAATCATGATGTCGTCCTGACCAGTGTCAACAAGCCCTTGCTCCAAGACATACGGGCCCTTTGTGCTCAAAGTGGCCTCGCGACGTCTCAAATCCATCGTTTTGAGTCGAAACATCCCTTAGACCCAGCTCGGACGATCATCGGCTATCGACTTCAAATTTCAGGGGAGGTGGAGCAAATTGGAGTTCGGTCGCCCCAGCGTACCAATCGGCTGGCCCGGAAGAAGTACCATCACGACTATTCCAGTGTGCACGGGACGACTTTTCGAGATCATGTGAACGAAGACATTGGTTTCGTCCGGATTCGTGCCATCACGCCGGCTGGGACGGAAGCCGTATACGACATCGAAGTCGAGGGACCTCACAATTTCGTGGCCGAGGGCCTGATCGTCCACAACTCCGAGGTCGTGTACCACCACATCCGGGAGGACCTGGCCAAGAAGGGCGTCATCTTTGTCGATACCGACACGGCCGTCCGGGAGTATCCGGACTTGGTCCGTCCGTACTTTGGGACGGTCGTCCCGCCGGAGGACAATAAGTTTGCGGCCCTCAACAGCGCCGTCTGGAGTGGCGGGTCGTTCGTCTACGTCCCGGCGGGCGTGCGGGTCGACATCCCCCTCCAGGCGTACTTCCGGATCAATGCCGAGAACGTCGGCCAGTTCGAACGGACGCTGATCATCGCCGAAGAGGGGGCCTACGTCCATTACATCGAGGGTTGTACCGCGCCCATCTACTCTAGGGACTCGCTTCACTCGGCCGTCGTCGAGATCATCGCCAAGCGGGGTGCCCACGTCCGGTACACGACGATCCAGAACTGGTCGAAGAACGTCTACAACCTCGTCACGAAGCGGGCCGTCGCTTACGAGGACGCCACCGTCGAGTGGATCGACGGCAATATGGGCAGCAAGGTCACGATGAAGTACCCGTGTGTGTACCTGCTGGGCAAAGGGGCGAAGGCCGAGATCCTGTCGGTCGCCTACGCCGGGGCCGGCCAGCACCAGGACTCGGGCGCCAAGGTCATCCACGGGGCGCCTTCCACGACCTCGACGATCACGTCCAAGTCGATCAGCAAGGACGGCGGTCGGACGACCTACCGGGGTCTCGTGAAGGTCCCGAAGGGGTCTGTCGGCGTGAAGGTCAACGTCCGGTGCGACGCCCTGATCCTGGACGAGAAGTCTCGCTCGGACACGTACCCCTACATGGAGATCGAAGAGGAGCGGGTGACGATCGCCCATGAGGCGACCGTCGGCAAGATCAGCGACGACCAGATCTTCTACCTGATGTCGCGGGGCCTGACGGAGGCCGAGGCCCTGGCGTTAATCGTCTTAGGCTTCATCGAGCCCTTTGCAAAAGTCTTACCGATGGAATATGCCATCGAGTTGAATCGGCTGATTCAGCTCGAAATGGAGGGGGCGGTCGGTTAACAACCGACGGGGCCGCTCCCGATGAGGGAACGGCCCCTACCTATTTTCTTTCTATTTTCTTTTCTTCTCAAAACCGTTCGGTCGGAGAGGATGCGCATCCCATCGTCTTTTCCTATCGGTCGAGAAGGACGACGTTTTCAGCCCGCGACGGAGTGAGGGGGTGACGGAGTGACAAAGTCGGAGAAAAAGGGCTTCTGAAGCTGAATTCGCGAGACCGAGCCCATCCCCCGTCACTCCGTCTCCCCGTCGCTTTGCATCCTGGAGCTCGTAAGGACCCGTAAGGTAAGGGTACAGGACGATGACGGCAGTCGTCTCGACGGTCCACATCTTACGCTCTCGGGAAGACTTCGAGCAATGGCTCCGGACTCAGTCGGAACCGGCCTGGCTTCAAGAGTGGCGTCGGCACTGCTGGCAGTCGGCCGAGGACCAACCGGGCTGGCCGGAGTCCCGCTACACCCGTCTGCGGGGCTTCCAGCCCGAGGTCTATGAAGTCCCGACGGCGTGGCAGGTCCGGCCTCGGCCGGATTGGGGCCTGGACCCCGCCTACGTGTGGGTCGTCGTCCGGGACGACGGCCTCTCGGTCGACCCCGTCCCGGACCGGTGGGCGCAGGCCTTGCGGGTCCGACGCTTCCGGGAAATGGTCGCCGCCGGGGATGAGCGCCTGCGGCGCTTCTGGGAGGACGGTCCGTTCCTCGTCGACCCGGCGGCGAGTCGGCCGTCTGCTTACCTGAATGGCCTTTGGACGGACGGCCTTTGGGTCGAGTTCCTACCGGCGGACGGAGCTTCTGAGACGCCCCCGGCCCTGGGCATTCGGATTCAGCGGACCTTGCCTCAACGGGCGCTGATCTTCCCGATCGTCGTATGGGCGCATCCGGATAGTCGGGGGACCCTCCTCGTGGAGACCGAGAGCGACGACCCTGAATGGACCGGCCTGTTGATGACGGGCTTGCAAGTCTTTTCGGGAGCCCGGTCCGAGCTGAACATTCAGTGCATCTGGAACGATGCCGAAGAGAGCTTCGACTTTATCTTTCACCACGCTCGGATCGAACGGGACGCCCGCCTGAGCTGGGCGACGGGATGGTTCGGCGGCCGCATTACCCAGGGCCGCCATCACATGCGGGTGACCGAGCCAGGGGCGGAGCTCAGCGACGTCCACGTCGTATTCGGCCACCAGCGCCAGCACTTCGACTCTCAGATTTTCATCCAACATACGGGTCCTCACACGAAGAGCCATGTCCTGATGCGGGGCGTCATGAAGGACCGGGCCCGGAACGTCTTCTACGGCTTGATCCGCCTCGAGCCGGTCGCCCAGAATGCCGATGCCTACCTGCAGGACCACATCATGCTGTTGAACCCCGGGGCGCACTCGGATTCGATCCCGGCTCTCGAGATCGAGGCAAACCAGGTCCGGTGTGGCCACAGCGCCTCGGTCGGCGAAATCGACGAGGAGCAGTTGTTCTATTTGCAGTCCCGGGGCCTGGATGAGATGACGGCCCGGAAGCTGATCGTCGAGGGGTTCCTGGCGCCGGCTATCGAAGCCATCGCCCTGGAGGACGTCCGGGCGCGCATCCGCCAGGGCATCGACCGGAAGTGGGCACAGTAATTGGGCCGTATTGTCTTCGTGCTACAATATCTGACCGATGGTGGAACCCCCTCAGCCGGTGGCAGCCATGAGCCTGTACGAAAGCGAGGCTTATGAGTACCTCCTGGACCACTACGAGAATCCGCGGAATTACGGGACCCTGGAGGACGCCGACATCTCTTATGAAGAGGGCAATCCTTCATGTGGGGACGTAATCCGCATCGACGTCCGGACCCAGGAAGGCCGTATTACCGACATCCGGTTTTCTGGCAAAGGTTGCGTCATCAGTCAGGCATCGGCCTCGATCTTGACGGAGCTCGTGAAGGGCAAGACCCTCGAAGAAGTCAAGCAGATGACGAAGGACGATGTCCTCCAGGCCTTGGGCATCCCTATCAGCGCGATGCGCCTGAAGTGTGCTCTGCTGGGCCTAAAGGTCTTAAAGGCCGGCCTGTACGGTATTCACCGCTGGCCGGACGAAGAATAAGGTAGGCAATACGGCTATAGGGCCGTAAGGGAATCCGGGGTGGTAGGAGCGCCCAAACCCACTTTCCCGTACTGCATTGCCTTACGGCTATATTGCCCTCATGGAGGTCCCATGAGTCGGTGGGTGAAGGTCACGACGTTGGATGCGCTTCAAGAAGACGACGTGCCATATCCCTTTGACGCAGACGGGGAGCCCGTCGTACTTATCCGGAAAGGCCACGAGGTCTACGCCCTGCGGGACGTTTGCACTCATATGGAGTATCCTCTTCACGACGGTACGGTCGAGGGCTTCGTGATCGAATGTGCCTATCATGGCGCTCGTTTTGACGTCCGGACCGGCGAGGTCTTGGCTCTTCCGGCCTTCGTCCCTGTACAGGCCTATCCCGTCCGTCTGGAAGGCCGGGAGGTCTGGATTGACCTTGAACCAGAGTAAGGCATTAGGGCAGTAGGGCAATAAGGCCGTAAGGGAACCCGGGCGGTAAGAGCTCCCGAACCCACTCTCCCATACTGCCCTACTGCCTTACTGCCCTATTCATGAGGGGGTACCTATGCAGGAAACTCGACCGGCGGTGGGATTCGATCCCCGGGTCTTACGGGCCGACTTCCCCATCTTTCAGCGGGAAGTCCATGGCCGCCGTCTGGTGTACCTGGACAATGCGGCGACCAGCCAACGGCCCCAGGCGGTCATCGACGCCGTCCGTCAGTTCTACGAATGCTTTAATGCCAACATCCATCGGGCCGTCCACACGCTGAGCCACGAGGCGACGGTCGCATACGAGGAAGCCCACAAGAAGGTTGCCCGCTTCGTCGGCGCCCGCTCGTGGCGGGAAATCGTCTTTGTTCGCAACGCCACGGAGGCGATGAACCTGGTCGCCTACGCTTGGGGCTTATGGAACCTGCGAGAGGGCGACGAAGTCGTCCTGACCATCATGGAGCATCACTCGAATATCGTCCCTTGGCATTTTCTGCGGAAGCTTCGGGGCATTTGCCTCCACTTCGTGGACGTCGACGACCAAGGCCGGCTCCGGCTCGACCAGTATTACGAGTTGTTGGAGCGGCCGCGCGTGCGCTTGGTCGCCTTCACGATGGCCTCCAACGTCTTGGGGACGGTCAATCCCGTCCAGGAGATGGTCCGGGCGGCCCGGGAGCGAGGCATCGTGACGCTGGTCGACGCGGCCCAGGGGGCGCCGCATCTTCCCATCGACGTGCAGGCCCTGGGGTGTGACTTTCTGGCCGTCTCGGGGCACAAGATGTTGGGTCCCACGGGAAGTGGCTTTCTGTATGCTCGAGAAGAAATGCTTCAGACGATGGAACCCTTCCTGTACGGGGGCGACATGATCTCGAGGGTCACGACGGAGGGTGCCGAGTGGAACGAACTCCCGTGGAAGTATGAAGCCGGCACGCCCCACATCGCCGGCGGGATCGGCCTGGGAGCCGCCGTCGACTACCTGATGAATTTGGGGATGGACCGGGTCTATGCGCACGAGCGGCATCTCTTGGCGTATGCCCTGGAGCGCCTCCGGCCGATTCCGGGTATCCGGCTATACGGCCCCGAGGAGGGCCCCCGGCTGGGCGTCATCTCGTTTACCTTCGAGAAGGCCCACCCCCACGACGTGGCCCACATCCTGGACGAGCACGGCGTCGCCGTCCGGTCCGGCCACCACTGCGCCCAGCCCCTGATGCATCGGCTCGGGATGGACAACACCGTCCGGGCCAGCTTTTACATCTACAACGACGAGGAGGACGTCGACGTCCTCGTCGAGGCTCTCTACAAGGTCGTCCGCATCTTCAAGATCCGGTAATCCGGTCCGTACCGGCTTGGGCCGTCAGAACCCCAGGGCTACCGCCAGGAAGGGGCCGGCCAGGGTGACCCGTGCGAGGTCCGTGCCCGATCCGGCCCGCCCATGTAAGTATCGGTAGCCTCCCGAGAGGCGAAGATACCGGACCGGCGTGACCTGTACACCGACCTCCCAGTCCCAGAAGGCCCCGTAGGAACCTGCTGGAAGGCCCGAAATCTCCGCAAACATGCCCATCCAGTCAGAGGGTCGCACGTCGAGGGCCGCTCCCGGCGTCGGCGCGCCCAGGCGCCACGTCCGGGTCGCCGATACCAGGGTGGGCAGGTCCGGGGCCATCAGTGAGCCCTCCGCCCAGAAGCCCTTCACGTCCACCAGAGGCCCCAGGCGAACGACCCCGTCGCCCAGGTCCAGCAACTGCCAGGCCCACCCGAGACGCACATACTGGAGTCGAAATTCGGAGGCGACCCGCGTGCCGAATTCATAGGTGCGGCCGCGAAAGCGGACCGTCGCCTGGACGACCCGGTCGCCCTGGTAGGCGATTGTCGTGTAAGCCAGGCGGAATCGGTGGTGGCGGCTGGGGCGCCAGGTCAGACGGACCTCCGGGAACCGCCGGTCGTGTATACCCAGGTCCCGCTTGAGGTCCACGTCGGTCGCCGGCTCGTCGGCGATGGCGGCCCGGGCGTGGGCTGTCAGGGTGGGTCCCCAGAGGCGGCCCTCCAGCTCCCAGCGGGCCGCCGCTCCCTGGGCCCAGGCCACTGATCCGACCCATCCCCATGCGAGAGTCCACAGGAGGATACGCATTGCCCCCGTCTCTCCTCAGAGGGTTTTAAGGTCTGATGAAGCTGGATCTTACACCACGGGCCGTGGGCGGATCTCGGTGGGTTTGCGGGTTCTCGCCCCACTTGCCTGTTTCGTAGGTGGCGTGAGCGGGTGTCGTTCATGCTCATACTGCCTTCCCAAGTGTCGAACCGATTCGACACTGATGTTTACTGGATAGGACTTACGCAGTTGCCTGTGCTTCCCCCGGGAGGACAGACTGGACTTTCGGGAGAAAATCAGGCAAAATGTCCTTGCCGAGGCGGGACTCCCATGCCGACCTTGGGCTTGAAGTTCCGTTTCCCCAGGAATGCGCGGGTGGACGACCTCTTGGACGCCTGCGGGGCGATGGTCCGGGAGGCCGTCGGGTGGGCCATCGAGAACAGAAAGACGGCCACCCATACCATCGTCCAGGAACTCTATGCGGTCTTCCGGCGCCGCTTCCCGGAGCTCCACTCCGCCTGGGCCCAGAAGTCGGCCCGGACGGCGGCGGCCATCGTGCATGCCTGGGGCCGTCGTAGGCGGAGGGGCCGGGAGGCCCGAGAGAGGCCCGAAATTCGCAAGACCTGGGTCTACGTCGACAAGCAGACTTTCCGCTGGGACTGGGACGGGACGTATCTTACGGTTCGTATCGCCGTGAGGCCCTGGGACGAAGACCCCATCGTCCTGCGCTTCCGGCCCCACGGCAAGTACAAGCGCCTGGTCGAGCAGTGGCACCGGGGCGACCTCGACTACGGGGAGCCGACCCTGAGCCGGGACACCCTCATCATCCCCTTGAAGCTACCCGAGGCGGCCGTCTATGCGTCCCGGGAGGTCTGGGGCATCGACAGCAACGAGCGGAGCCTGGACCTGTACAGCCTGCCCCAGGGGGTCGGGGCGACCCTGGACACTTCCTACGTGGCCTGCGTGAACGCAGAGCACGACAAGCGGGTCCGGCGGGGGTGTCGGGGGAAGCAGAATCCCAAGGCGAGGGCCCAAATCCAGAGGCGCCACGGCCGGCGCCGGCGGGCGAGGACTCTGGAGTTTTGGCACCGGGTGGCCCTGGGGCTTGTATGGATGGCCCTGGTCGGCGAGGGGGCGCTTGTCTTAGAGAGGCTCCGGGGCCTCAAGGGGCGTCTGGCCCAGGCGCCCAAAAGACTCCGGCGCAGGCTCCTGAATCATTGGAGCATCCGGACTTTTCATGCCATCCTCCGGCACAAGGCGAGGGTATACGGAGTTCCGCGGACGGAGGTCGACCCCAGGGACACGAGCCGCACCTGCCCGGTATGCGGGGAGAAGGACCTAAGGGGGCGGATGAGGCTCGAGTGTCCCTCCTGCGGGCTTTCGATGAACCGGCATCTGCTGGCGGCCTGGAACATCGCCAAGCGGGCCCAAATCCCCCCTGGGGGGCGGGGCGGGGCCGGGGAGGGCCGAGCCCTCTTCGGGCGGCTTCAGTCCCCCCGGTGGGGGCAGGGGGTCATGGGCGCTCCCGGTCGCCCCCTTCCTGTCCCAGGGGCGAACGCCTCGGGGACACAGGGGGAAGCGCAGGTAACTGCGTAAGTCCTAACTGGACTAAACATCCGGAGGACATACATAGATGGGGCCGTCACCCGTGATGGAGCCGCGTGGTGTCGATGGGATTAGACATCCGGGCCGAGGAGATGGGTGAGGGATGACGGGAAAAGGCTCTGTCGTTGGGCCATCGGGGCCGCCTCCGGTCATTGGCATGGGGTTTGCACAGAGGCTTAGACGTTCCGCTGATCGAGACGGCGGGCGCGCGACGACGTCCCCGACGGCGGGTGGCCGTACGCTGTGACTCGGACGTGGGCGGGCGGGTGGCGTCTATCTCGTGGTGGTGGTCGTCGAGTTGCGGCGGTGGCGGCGGGGGAGGGCCCGCGAGCGAAGAGGAGGAGCCTCAAATAGGGGCTCCCGGGCCGCTGACCGTTGACTTGATCCGCCGCCGGGAAGCGGTTAACTTAATAGGCACTGTGGCCCTATCGTCTAGCCAGGTCCAGGACGGGGGATTCTCAGTCCTCAAACCCGGGTTCAAATCCCGGTAGGGCCACCAAGGCGGTCGATGCATGCGCCGCGGACTTGCCTTCACGGCGTGGCTTGTCCTGCTCTTGAGTGTCTCCCCTCTCTTGGCGGCCCCCCGCTATGAGTGGTCCTTCGAGATCGAAGAAGGCCTCGCCAGCTTCTTTCTCCAGCCCTTTGCCGTCGACCGGCCCGCCCGGATCGAGGTGTACATCGAGTGGCTCCCG
>JAUQPV010000384.1 GCA_030550225.1 Acidobacteriota bacterium
GAGGTGGAGACGACTCTCCGGAAGTGCCCGATATGCTTCCGCCTGGTCTGCGTCGTCTGCGCGTACCGGGCGATGGGTCGATACTTCTGTAGTCGGTCTTGCTCGGATATCTTTTTCTTCGGGGATGAGGACGAGGAGTAGGGACGACCTTAGGGGTCAGGTGGGTAGGTTTTTCAGCCTCCTAATCCCTGACTCCTGAAAACCCGACATCTGATACCCAGCACCTGACACCTATAAGACTCTTCCTACCTTCTTCTTTCTTTCTTTGGCGAGGGCCGCGGATGATTGGCATCCCATCCGCTTCCGTCTGGATCAACGGTCAAACCGTGCAGGGATCCCAAGCAACCGTGCCCGTGTGGGACCGGGGCTTCCTGTTCGGTGAGAGCGTCTACGAGACCTTTCGGACCTATGAAGGCGTCCCCTGGCTGTTTGTCGAGCATTACGAGCGCTTAGTCCGTTCGGCCGAGCGGCTTCACATTGGGGTCCCCTACCCGATGGCCGAGCTGTGGTCGGTCTGTCTCCGCTTGGCTGAGGCGTATCGTCCCCAGGAGGCGTACCTTCGTGTCATCGTCACGGGCGGCGTCAGCGACATCGTGCTCGAGCCGCCTCACGAACGGGCGCCCAACGTAGTCGTCATCGGTAAGGTCTTCCAGCCTTTCCCGGCGGCCTGGTATGAGACCGGGGCCCCTGTCGTCATCGCTCAGGTCCGACGAAACCCGGCCTTTGCCCTGGACCCCCGGATCAAGTCCTGCAACCTCCTGAACAACATCTTGGCATACCGAGACGCCGCCCAGGCGGGGGCCGCGGAGGCCATCATGCTGAACTATGAGGGCTGGGTCGCCGAGGGGGCCAGCAGCAACGTGTTCATCGTGAATGCCCGGGGCATCCTCCAAACGCCGGCCTTGGACGTCGGCCTCCTGGAAGGCGTGACCCGACGGTTTGTCCTCCAGTTATGCCGCCAGCGGGCAATTCCCGTCGAGGAGACGCACCTCTCGGTGGAGGACCTCCGGCGAGCCCGGGAAGTCTTCGTCACCAGTTCGTTGAAGGGCATCCTGCCGGTCACGTCCGTCGACGGCCAGCCCGTCGGGGACGGGACCGTCGGGCCTGTGACCCGTCAGCTCATGCGGTGGTACGATGAGGCCATCCGGGCCTACGTCGAGCGAGTCCGGGCCAGCGGGATGCCGCTTCCGTATTGCTGAATCGGACAGCAAAGCAGTAAAGCCCCAGGGCGATTGAGGGCTGGGGTCGCAAGTGGTCTTATAAGGAATGAGGGTCAGAGTAAACGCTTTCCTTGACTTTTGCATTGAAATCGTGTTTAATGAGTTCAGTAAGAGGTGGAGCCTTGCGGCCCAAGGGGTCTGGAGGGACAGGTTTCGGGAAGGCGTGATGGCGTGCCGAGGTCGTTTGTCCCTTCGTTACGCCATCACGTCGTCACGAAATTCGGTGTTCGGGGTCGGTTTGGGTGGACTCTCTCGAACACCGTAATGGTAGGGCCTCTCATGGTGTCGCCCTGAAGTCGGTCGCTTCCTGGCCGTTTTGAACCGGCCTGAGCGGCTCCGCGGGCGATTCGGACTGGCGTCCCGGGTCACCGAGCTGGACCGCATCCTTCGTCGTCTGGCCTTTGCCCTCTGGCGTCGAACGCCACTCCCGCCTTCCTTCCCGGCTGTCCTGAACGAAGCCCTCGCCTCCGCCATGATGACCCCCCGCATCGCTGTCGAAGACCGACCCGAGCGGTCGGCCTTGACCGTCGAGGGCCTAGACGGGACTGCTCGTACGATCCGCCTGTACATCGAGATCGACCCTCAGGGGACCGACCCCGCAGAACGCCTGTATCTGGAAGCGGTCCTCGACCTGATCCGATACGGCGAGCTCCCAGATAGTCGTCTCAGCCGGTGTCATTTGTGCGGAACTTGGTTCATCCCCGACCCGCGCCGGCAGGACCGAGCCCGCTTCTGCGGTCCCCGCTGTCGGAATCGGTACCACTACGAACGGCGGCAGGGTTCGTCGTTTCTGTGCTTTCTCTG
>JAUQPV010000385.1 GCA_030550225.1 Acidobacteriota bacterium
GGTGCAAGTCCGGTGGTATCGAAGACGGAAGTTCGATCCGCCACCCGGCCTGGTGGAGCCATCGAACCAATACGTGGGGGTCGCTCCCCGTCTGGTCGAAGGCGAGTCGACCCTGACGGAGGAGCTGGTGATAGCGGAGGGCTTCCTGAATCAGGGCGACCGGGACCGATGTCGGCGGGGCCACGTGGCGATAGACGGGGATCGCGACGAGGACGCCCAAGGCCATACCCACGAGGAGGGCGATCACGACGGCGAACATCCACCGGCGGCGATGAGACCGCCGGATCTGGGCCTGACAGAGAATACAGCGGGTGACCTGCCGATAGAGTTCCGGGGGTGCCAGCTCTTCCAACAAGGCGGCCCGGAGCTTTTGCCGCAGGAGATAGGCCGCCTCCACGTCCCGCCAGCATAGAGAGCACTCCCGCAGGTGAGCCTCGACAGCCGGGCGCTCCGAATCGTCGGGCTCGTCAATGTAACGTTGAATCCGACGACGCCATAGGTCGCACGCCATTTGACATCTCTCTCCGCGACGCTTGAAGGTCGATCAACGCCCTCTTAAGGAGCGCTCGGGCCCGATGAAGACGGGACATGACCGTCCCGATGGGAAGGTCCAACATCCGGGCAATGTCTTGATAAGCGAAGCCCTCCACCTCCCGCAAGAGGAGGACTTCCTGAAAGGGAAGCGGCAGGGCCGTTAAGGCCATTCGGACCAACTGCGTATCCGCTTCTCGGAGGATTTGCAGTTCAGGGTCACTCCAAGCCTCGGAGACGTCCGCCAGTTCTTCGGATTCCCGGGCCGCGTCCCGGTGGCGCCGAAAGAAACGGAGGAGCACCAAGCGTCGGTTGGATTTCCGCCGCTGTTCACGGTGCCACAAATGCCGCAGGACCGTGAATAGGTAGGCCTTCACGTTAACATCCGGTCGGGGCACGCGTCCCTTCCCGATGAATCGGAGGAAGGTTTCCTGGACCAGGTCCCGGGCTTCCTCCCGGTCGCCCGTCAGGCGCACGGCATACCGGTACAGGCTATCCGTGTACTCCAGCCAGAAGGGCTCCATGCATGGAAACTCCTTCCCCTATTATAAGGCCCTGTGGATTGGATTTATTCCCTTAGGGTATACTGGATAGGGAATCGGGTCCCGGGTGCCAGGCAAGGGGGTGAAAGACCATGCCATTGATTCTGACGATCCAGGGCGGGTCCCTGCATGGGACCCAGTTCCGATTCGAAGCCCCCACCCGTCTGACCGTCGGACGGGGGGCCGACTGCGACGTTCGGTTCCATCCGACGGCCGACCGGGTCGTTTCGACCCTTCATGCCGTCTTCCAGCAAGAGGCCGACGGTCTTTACGTCATCGACCAGAACAGTCGCAACGGGACGTTCGTCAACGGCGTCCGCGTCCAGCGGGCCCGTCTCCAGCATGGCGACGTCGTCCAACTGGGTCCCCAGGGGCCTCAGATATGGATTCAGGTCGAGGAAGGGTCGGCACCCGCGGCCGAGGCGCCTTCTGAGGTGACTGGGGCCGCGCCGCGCCGGACGCTGGCCAACCTGGGGATGTATGACCCGGACCGGGAGAAAGCCCCGGCGAGGGAGGGTCGGTGGATCGGGCTCGGCTGTTTAATCCTCTCGGGAAGCTTCCTCGCCTTCATCGTGGCGGGCCTCATCATGCTGGAGTTAGGCCTCGTCGGGACGCTGGTCGGGGGCTTCGTCGCATTCTTGCCGGCGCCGTTTTACTTGATGTTGTTCCTGTGGCTGGACCGGTATGACCCAGAGCCGACCTGGGCATTGGTCGGGGCTTTCTCGTGGGGCGCGCTGTTCGCCGTCGTCGTTTCCATCATCGTGAACAGTCTGTTTGGAGCCGTCTCGACGGCCCTGGCGGGTCCGGCGGCTGGAGAGGTCCTGGCGTCGGTCATCTCGGCGCCGCTGATCGAGGAGTCGACGAAGGGCCTGGGCGTCCTCGTATTTTGGCTCTTCCTGAAAAGGGAATTTGACGATGTCTTAGACGGTATCGTGTACGCCGGATTTATC
>JAUQPV010000050.1 GCA_030550225.1 Acidobacteriota bacterium
TGGGTCAAGACATGGATCAGGCGGTTCAGCATCCGGGTGATGCCGTGGGTCGCCCCCAAGACGTCTTCCAGGGCCTCCGGCGAGATGTAGTCCAGCCGGTGGGCGATGATGCACTGCGTCTCCAGCTCCATCAGGGAGCCCCGGGCGACCTTCAGGAGCTGGACGTAGCGCCGCCGGGCTCCACTCCCCCAACCCTCGGCGATGTTGGAGGGGACCGACACGGTGGCCCGACACATCTGGGACCGCAGGCCGTAGGCCTCGGCCGGGGGAAAGGCGGCCGTCAGGCGGTAAATCTGAAGGACCAGGTCCATGGCCGAATGCCAAACCTTCAGTTCCCGATAACTCCGCATGGGTGCCTCCTTACAAGACATCGGACGGACCCATGCGTCTTTTTGAAAAGCCCGGCGGCGGTCGCCTCCTTTCCTTCCTGACCGACGCCTGCCTCACTGCCTTATTGCCTTACTGCCTCACTGCCTTATTGCCCGATTCTCTCGAGGAGCTCATGCTGTTTCGGGACGTCCGTCTGATGCCTATCTGGGAAAAGGTGCAGGCTGGCGAGCGCCTGTCGGCCGCCGACGGCCGGGTCTTGCTCGAGACGCTGGACCTCCTGGCCCTCGGCCGGATGGCCGACTTCGTCAAGCGTCAGAAGTCTGGCGACTACGTCTACTTCGTCCTCAACCGGTACATCAATCCGACGAACGTCTGCGTCTTGTCTTGTAAATTCTGCGATTTTGCCAAAAAGAAGGGCGAGCCAGGCGCTTATGAGATGAGCATCGAGGACGTCTTGGCTCAGCTCAGCGACGATCTCCGGGAGGTCCACATCGTCGGCGGCCACCATCCGGACATTCCCTTCGAGTGGTACGAGGACTTGCTTCGGGCCATCAAGGCCCGTTTCCCCCGAATTCAGATTAAGGCTTTCACGGCGGCCGAGATTGACTACTTCTGGCGGCGGTGGCGGATCCCTCCCGAAGAGAGCCTGGCCCGTCTCCGGGCGGCGGGCCTGGACCTCCTGCCCGGCGGCGGGGCCGAGGTCTTTTCCGACCGGCTCCACCGACGGTTGTTCCCCGGCAAGGCCTCGCCGGCCCGGTGGCTGGAGATCCACCGCATCGCCCATCGGATGGGGATCCGCTCGAATGCCACGATGATGTTCGGTCACCTGGAGACGCTCGAAGAACGCCTCCAGCACTTCCTGTTGTTGCGAGAACTGCAGGACGAGACGGGCGGCTTCATGACGTTCATCCCCTTTGCCTATCAATTGGGGACGACGCGTCTGGTCGACCGACCGGCACCGCCCATCGAGGAGCTCCGGATGGTCGCCGTCGCCCGGCTCCTGCTCGACAACTTTCCCCACGTCGAGGCCTACTGGGTCACGATGGGGGAGGACCTGGCGTCGGTCGCCCTCCACTTCGGGGCCGACGACGTCAACGGCACGTTGGGAGAGGAACAGATCATGCATGCGGCCGGGGCCGAAAGCCCGGCCCAGCTTACGCGAGAGCGCATCGTCCGGATGATCCGGTCGGCCGGCCGGATTCCCGTCGAGCGGGACGCCCTCCATAACGTGATTCGGGTTTATGACGAAAAGGTGGACACCCGGATAACTCCCGGTTCTATGAAAAGGTAGACACCGGCATCACTGCCGGTTCTCTAAGGAAGACACCGCCATGACTGGCGGCGTCCGGACAGGGGGACGCCGGGATGACTGCTGGCTCCGTAAGGATGACGCCAGCATGACTGCTGGCGTTCCGAGGGTACGGAGGTCGATACGCCGGGGGGACACCGGCATAACGGCCGGTGTCCGGAAGATGGGCGGCGGTCTGCCGACCTGCCCAACTGCCTGACTGCCTCATTGCCTGATTGCCTGTGCCAGATACCGTCGGTTACTTTCCGTACCTGAACATCTGGCCTTTCGTCCAGGGCCTGCCGGACGGTAGCGAGCGGGTCGTGGCACCCCCACGGGCCCTCGTCGAGTTGGCTCGGGCCGGCTGGCTGGACGTGGCCATCCTGCCGGTCGTAGACGTCCCGGCCCTGGCGGACCGATACGAGACCCTGGGAGACCTCGGTCTGGCCGTGGCGGGTCCCGTCTGGAGCGTGCTCTTGCTGGCCCGTCGGCCCATCGAGACCCTGGTCGGTGCCCGCATTTGCGCGACGCCCGAGAGTTCGACGTCGGTCCGGCTCCTGACGGTCCTCCTGAGGGGTCGGTACGGCATCCGGGACTGGCAGCGGTCGCTGACACCGGAGGACGCGGACGCCTGGCTCGTCATCGGCGACACAGCCCTGGCCATTTACTTGGACCGCCCTTCGGCCATTCGGGAACCCGGGAGTTCGGCAGTTCGGGAATTCGGCAGTTCGGCAGGTCGGCAGGTGAGCGAGGCCGTCATGCGGGCTCGGACCTTTCCGTTCCTGTATGACTTAGCCGACGAGTGGACCCGATGGCAGGGGCGACCCTTTGTGTTTGCTCGATGGGTCGTCCGGCGGGACCGGCCGGCCGCGTGGCGGCGGGCATGGTATGAGCGCCTTTTGGCGGCCTTAGAGGCCTACCTGCCCCGGCTCCACGGCAGTGGCCCCGTCGACGGCCTGCGGCCTTGGCAGATCGCATACCTTCGGCGCTTCGAATACCGACTCAGCCCGGCGGCCCTCGACGGCTGGGCCCGATTTCACGCGCTTTGGTGTTCGGTATTGGGTGTTAGAAACGGCTGATAGCTCCTGGGGCGCCCGGCCCTTACCTATGACCCATGAGTCACGATCCATGAGTCATTGTTTAACACCCAACACCGAGCACCCAGTACCGAGAGGGGGCTATGACGCAGGTGCAGGTCATCCTCGACAAGGCTCTCGACGGTCGACGCATCACGCCGGAAGAGGGCCTACAGCTCCTGACGGAGGCCGACCTCCTGGCCCTCGGCCAGGTCGCCCAGGCTCTCCGATTTCGTAAACATCCCGAACCCGTCGTGACCTTCGTCATCGACGCGAACCCCAACTATACGAACGTATGTGTAACGGACTGTCTGTTCTGCGCCTTCTACCGGAAGCCGGGGGTGCCAGACGCCTACACGCTGAGCGTCGAGGAGGTCCTCCAAAAGATCGAGTGGGCCGTCGCTCGGGGGGCGACGACGGTCCTCCTGCAGGGCGGCCATAACCCGGACTTGCCTTTGGACTACTACCTGACGCTGATCCAGGAGACCCGCCGGCGATTCCCCCACGTGACGCCTCACTTCTTTACGGCCTCGGAGGTCCGCTTCATGGCCGAGGTCTCGGGCCTGTCCGTCCGGGAGGTCCTCGAGCGCTTAAAGGAAGCCGGTCAGACGACCCTCCCCGGCGGGGGTGCCGAGATCCTGTCTGATCGCGTACGTCGCCGCATCAGCCCCAAGAAGGGTCCGGCCGCCGACTGGCTGGAAGTCCACCGGACGGCCCACGAGCTGGGCATGCGGAGCACGGCGACGATGATGTACGGCCACGTCGAAGCGCCCGAGGACATCATGGCCCATCTGGAGGCCATCCGGTCGCTTCAAGACGAGACGGGCGGGTTCACGGCCTTCGTCCCCTGGAGTTTCAAGCCGGACCACACGTACCTGCGCAAGTGGGTCCCTCACCGGAGCCCGCCCCAGCAGTACCTGCGGATCATCGCCCTGAGTCGCATTTATCTGGACAACTTTGACCATATTCAGGCGTCATGGTTCTCGGAAGGCAAAAAAGTCGGCCAGGTCGCTCTCCACTTCGGGGCCGACGACTTCGGTGGAGTCTTGCTGGAAGAGCACGTCCATGAGGCGACCGGCCACGTGAATCGGTCTTCCGTCGAGGAGGTCGTCGACCTCATCCGAGAGGCCGGCTTCATCCCGGCCCAGCGGACGACGCTTTACGAGATCATCCGCCTCATGGAGGGGCACCATGGCGGAGGGGCGTAGATTGCGGATCGGTCACAGCCCAGACGCTGACGATGCCTTCATGTTCTTCGGCATCGCCATGGGCGTCGTCGGCCTCGACGGCTGGGCGATCGAACATGTCCTGGCCGACATCGAGACGCTCAACGACCGCGCATTTCGAGGCGAGCTGGAAGTCACGGCCATCTCGGCGGCCGTCTACCCGTGGGTCGCCTCGACGTACCGGCTTCTCCGGGTCGGGGCTTCCGTCGGACGGTGCTACGGCCCGAAGGTCCTGGCCCGGGTGCCCCTTGCACCGGATGACCTGCGGGGGCGGCGCATCGCCGTCCCGGGACGGTATACGACGGCCTTTCTGCTTCTGCGGCTGTATCTTTCGGACTTCGAACCCGTGATCATGGCTTTTGACCGAATCTTATCGGCCGTGGCCCGGGGTGATGTCGACGCCGGCCTCGTCATCCACGAGGGCCAGTTGACGTATCCGGCCCTGGGGCTTCACGAGGTCGTCGACCTGGGCCGGTGGTGGGCCGACACGACGGGCTTGCCGATCCCCTTGGGCGTCAACGTCATCCGTCGGGATTTGGGGGAGGCGACGGCCGAATCGGTGGCCTGCTTACTTCGGCACAGCATCTTGTACGCCATGCTCGATAGGGAGGCCGCCCTCGAGTATGCCCGGCTCTTTGGCCGAGGCGTCGACGCCGAGACTTGCCGGACGTTTGTTCAGATGTACGTCAACGATGACACGCTGAGCCTGAAGCCTGACGGGGAGCAAGCCCTGCGGACGCTCTATGCGATGGCCCACGAGTGGGGCCTCATCCCGACCGTGCCGGCCCTGGATTTTGTAGGGCAGTAAGGCAATAAGGCCGTAGGGCCATGGGGCTATCCGAAGTCCAGTGGGAAGTGCCTGGTAGGGGATGACGCGAGAGATGACGAATGGCGAATTTCAGAGCACGAGTGGATCGATGAGGAAAAGCCCGGAGGCTCGACTTAGCATACACCCCCAGTCTCGGACACCCCAATCCGCAATTCGCAATTCGACATCCCTTTCCGACACCCAGCGCCCGACACTAGCCCACATAGCCTTATTGCCCTATTGCCTTATTGCCGCATTGCCCCATGAAGGCCCGTCTGCAGACTTACGTCCGTTTCGTGAAGTTTGAACACACGGTGTTCTCACTCCCGAATGCTTACGCCGGCGCTTGGCTGGCGAGCCCGGAGGTCCGCTGGGGGGACTGGGGCCTCATCCTGCTGGCCCTGCTGGGTGCCCGGACGGCGGCGATGGCGCTCAACCGCTGGCTCGACCGGGACTTAGACGCTCGAAATCCCCGGACGCGGGACCGGGAACTTCCGACCGGTCGCATCACGCCTTGGGAAGTCTGGGGCCTCATCATCGGTGGCTTGGCCGTGTTTACGGCGGCGGCTTGGGGGCTTTCGCCCTGGTGTCTCTCCTTATCACCGGTCCCGGCCATCGTCTTCTGGATGTACCCGCAGATGAAGCGGTGGACCGTCCTGGCCCACCTGGGCGTCGGGTCGGCCCTGGCCCTGGCGCCCCTGGGCGGCTTCCTGGCCGTCGTGAAGACGCCGGCGGCGATGGTCGCGCATCCTTACCTGGCCGACGTCCTCCTCCTGGCCGGCTTTGTCCTCCTGTGGGTCGCCGGCTTTGACATCATCTATGCCCTTCTGGACGTAGACTTCGACCGGACGGTCGGCCTGTATTCTGTCCCGGCCCGCTTCGGGCGTCAGGTCGGCCTCGTCGTAGCGGCCCTCCTGCACGGGATCGGCCTGGCCTGTCTGGCGGGGATCGCCGTCCGCCACGGGGCGTGGACACCGGCGGTGGTCGGGGGGTGGCTCCTGCTTGGGGGCATGTTCCTCGTCGAGCACGGCCTGGCCTGGCGTGGTAAGATCGAGGCGGCCTTCTTTCACGTGAACGCCTTCGTTGGGTTCGTCGTCCTGGCGTGGGTGGCCGAGATTATCCGGCCGTAGAGGTGTCCATGCGGCGGCGGGTCGTCGTCGGGTTGACGGGGTCGTCGGGGGCCCCGTTCACGCTGGCGTTCTTAGAGTCCCTGCGAGACGCGGCGGTCGACGTCTATCTGGTCGTCTCCCGGTGGGGTCGGTCCGTCCTCGAACAGGAGACGGGCCAAACCCTGGAAGACATCCAGACACTCGTGAAGAAGATTTTCGACGATACTCATCTCGATGCGCCCATCTCCTCGGGGTCGGTCCACTATGAGGCCGTCGTCGTCCTCCCGTGTTCGATGAACACGCTGGCCCGCATCGCCCATGGGTTCACCGACACGTTGATCGCCCGATGCGCCCACGTCGCCTTGAAGGAGCGTCGTAAGCTGGTCGTCTGCATCCGGGAGACGCCCCTGTCGGTCCTGAACCTTAAGAACGCCCTGCGGGTCGCTCAGGCCGGCGGCATCATCATGCCGATGACCCTCAGCCTGTACTTGGGGTCGGACTTGGACGGTTTGCTCCGAGCCTACGCCCTGCGGATCCAGTCGGTCCTGGGCTGGCGGACGCCGGACCTGTGGCGGCCCGAGGAAATGGACGGATAGGGGATGCCAGTACCGAATCCCGCATCTTGCATCTTGTAGCTCGCATCTTCTATGCTTCCCCCTCGTCATTCCGTTCCGCGATAAGAAGTCCATGTCGTCGAACTGGTGGTTCCGAATCCTGTCCGTCATTACAGGGGTGGCCGTCCTTCTCAGTGGGAGCCTGGGACGGATGCCGGCCGGTCATGGACAAGAGGCCTCGGTGCCCAGTCGTCCCGAGGGGACCGGGGGTCCGGTCTTCATCCTGCTCCTTCCCTTTGAAAACCGTACGGGCCGACCGGATCTATTTTGGCTTGGGGAGGCCATCGTCGAGGTCATCGGCCACAATATCGAGCTGGACAAGCCTTACGTCATTCCGCCGCACTGGACTCGGCGGCAAGTCTTTGGGGCCCACGGCTTTACCTATCCGCTTCCCCTCTCCCTTCCGACGGCCTTATGGCTAGCCCGGCAGAGTCGGGCGGCCCTGCTCATCACGGGACACTATCGGTCGTCCGGCGAGAAGGCCTCGGACCTGGCCATTACCCTCCAGATGGCCGACCCGGCGGCCCGACGTCCCCTGGAGCAGTGGTCGGTCGAAGGCCGTCTATCGGACTTCCCCCGCTTGCTTCAAGCAGTCTTAGAAACCCTCCGTCCGCGATGGACCCGCAGGGGGATCCCGGCGCGTATCGCCGACCGCTTTTGGCCGCCCGTCCCGATGGAGTTGTTCGAGCCTTACGTCAAGGCCCTCTGGACCGACCCGCCGGCCGACCGCTTTGAGCGATTGGCCCGCCTGGCGAGCCTGGCCCCGGCCTTCGAGGACATCCGATGGGCGCAGGTCTGGACGGCCATGGAGCTGAACGGCTTGGACGATGCGACGGCGGCCCCCCTGGACCAGTGGATTCAGTACCGGTCGACCCAGCCGATGGACCCCGATCAGCGCTTGTGGGTCGCCACATGGCATTACCTTCGCCAGCGTTGGCCCGTTGCCCTGCAGACTTTGCTGGACCTCTCGGCGCAGGACCCGGGCCCTGTCGTTTCCAACGACCTTGGCATCGTCTTGGCCATCATGGGTCAGACGGAACAGGCCCGGTATTACATCGATCGGGCCTTGAGCCTCCAACCCAACGCCTTGACTCTCGCTTGGAATCGTCTGATGTTGGCCTTGCTGACCGAGGACTGGGCCTACGTACGGACAGCCGTCCCGACCTTGTGGCCAACGACTTTTCATCCGACCCTTCTCCTGTGTGCCGCCTGGGCGGCCGACCGTCTTCACGACCGGACGTCGGCCCAATGGTTGTACCTATGGGCCCAGAATGCCCTGGGGGGCCAGCTTCCGGAGGGTCCTGTCCGGAGCTGGGTCCACACCCAGTGGCGTTGGATCCCGGTCCGTACGCCCTACTGGTCCCTCGGGTGGCGGTGGAGTCCGGGCGAGTCGTCGAACGGAAATTCGGACATCAGCGACGACCCAGCCCAAGGCGGCGGGTGGACCCGCCCCGAGGAACTCCACGCTTGGCTCGACCGCCTCGTGCAGGCCAGCGCGGGTCCCCGAGAACTGGACCGACTGGAGGTCGTCCTCGGTGCCCTGGCGTGGGTGTACAGAGAACCCGTCCTGATGTACTATGAAGCACTTCTCTTGGACCGGCGGGGTGACCGGCCCGCCGCTTACGAACGGATGCGCCAGTACTACGAGACGACCCACGACCCCCGGGGCCGGCAGTGGCTGGACGCCCACGCCCCGCCGTCGGAAAAGAGGCAGTAAGGGATGTGGAGGGTAGAAACTCTCGACCTTTATTGCCTTACTGCCCAATCGTAGGGAACGACCGTGACTGGTTTTCGGATTCGCGTCCTGACGGCCGGCGAATCCCACGGTCCGGCCCTGGTCGCCGTCGTCGAGGGCTTCCCGGCTGGCGTGCCCGTGGACCTCGAGCGCATTCAGCAGGACCTCCGCCGGCGGCAGGTCGGTACCGGCCGAGGTGCCCGGATGAAGATCGAACGAGACGAGGTTCGCTTCTTGGCCGGCGTCCGCTTTGGCCGCACGCTGGGAAGCCCCCTCGCCCTGCTGATCGAAAATCGGGATTGGGCGAACTGGCAGGAGGTCATGGACCCCTGGGCGGCTGAGCCCACGCCAGCGGCCCAAAAGCGGCGGGTCATCCACCCCCGGCCGGGCCATGCAGATTTGGCGGGCGGCCTGAAGTTTGGACATACGGACCTTCGGAACGTCCTCGAACGGGCCAGCGCTCGGGAGACGGCTATCCGGACGGCCGTCGGGGCCCTCTGCAAAGGCTTCCTGGCACTCTTCGGCGTGGACGTCCGGGGCCATGTCCGGCGGATCGGGGGTATCGGCCTCCCCCCGGACCAGACCGTCGAGTGGGACGCCCTTCAAGAGCTGGACCCGATGGACCCCCTCCCCTGCGTGGACGCCCAGGCCCGCCAGGCGATGATCGAGGCCATTGAGGCGGCCCAACGGGCCGGGGAGACCCTGGGCGGCGTCGTAGAGGCCATCGCCGTCGGCGTCCCCCCGGGCCTCGGCAGTTATACCCACTGGGATCGACGGTTAGACGCCCGTCTGGCGGCGGCCCTGATGTCGATCCCCTCCGTCAAGGCCGTCGAGGTCGGGGACGGCATCCGCGCCGCCGACCTCTCCGGCAGTCAGGTCCATGACGAGATCTTCTACAGCCCTGAGCGGGGTTTCTACCGGACGACGAACCGGGCCGGCGGCCTCGAGGGTGGCGTGACGAACGGAGCGCCCCTCATCGTCCGGATTTATCTCAAGCCCCTGGCGACCCTCCGGAAGCGACTCCGGACTGTCAGCATCGAGACTGGCGAGCCCCATGAGGCGGCCTTTGAGCGATCGGACGTCTGCGCCGTCGTTCCGGCTGTCGTCATCGCCGAGGCCCTCGTCGCCTGGGTCCTGGCGGACGCCTGGCTCGAAAAGTTCGGGGGCGACCACTTAGATGACGTCCGGGCCGCCTACGAAGCCTACCGCCGACGCCTGGGCCTCCTGAGGTCGGACGATCGGCCATAGAGAAGAATCCATCGCGTCCCGTATAGACTTAAGGCCTCACAAGCGTTCGTTGGCCTAAAAGGAAGATGAGATAACGGCTTCTCTCATACCCCCTGACATCGTGGGGAATTAGGGATAAGCCATCAGTTACCTGATTCGCTGGACGCTCCACGATCAATCGCATATTATGTGATGAACCCTCTCTATTGATGGACGATCATGAAAGCGAAGAGGTCCTCTTTTATTCAGCGACTGCGGCGGGATCCGGACTTCCGAGAGGAGGTCCGACGCCTCATCTTGACCGACGAGCTCTTGGCCCTTCCGGCGCGGGTGGAAAGCCTCCGAGCCGAGATGCACGAAGAATTCCGACGTGTCTGGGAGGTCATCGGACAGTTGGCGGAAGCCCAGCGAAGGACAGAAGTCCGCGTGGAAGAGCTGGCGGAAGCCCAGCGAAGGACAGAGGTCCGCGTGGAAGAGCTGGCGGAAGCCCAGCGAAGGACAGAGGTCCGCGTGGAAGAGCTGGCGGAAGCCCAGCGAAAGACGGAAGCCCGCCTGGAGAGCCTGGCGGCTCGCGTGGAAGAGCTGGCGGAAGCCCAGAAGCGAACCGAGGCGCAGGTCGCCTTACTCCGCAAAGACCTGGGCCGTTTGGCTAACATCGTGGGCATGAGCGTCGAAGAGGAAGCCGGAGACGTCGCCGGGGGTATCTTCCGGCGCCGGGGATTCGAATTGCTGGAAGGCCCTTGGGCGATTGAACTGGACGGCGACCTCGACGTCGTCTTTCGAGTCCGGCGAGATGACGAGGCTCCTTTCTACGTCCTTATTGAGGCCAAGCTTCGACTTCATGAGGCGGATGTACGGAAGTGGTCCGAAAAGTTGGGAGACCCGGCTTTTCAGGAGCGGCTCCGGGCCCAGGGCATCGAGGGCCGGGCGGTCCCCTATGCATATGGGATGAGGGTATACAAGGGTGCCGTGGAGGCGGGTATCGACCTCGGTATCGGCATCATGGGACCTGACGGGGAACTCGCCGCACCGAAGAAATTCATCGACATCGGCTGAAGCCGGAAGTTAAGTCCTTAGCAGTCGTTTGGGTATTGCGGCCTTGCCCAGGATAACGGCCAGGGGTCATGGAAAGCCCGGCAAGTGACGGAGCGGCCGTCCCGTGGGACGGGGGGTGGGCGGTGGAGGACTTGAACCTCCGGCCTTCGGCTTGTAAGGCCGACGCTCTACCGCTGAGCTAACCGCCCCCGTCAAGACCTCCAGCAATATATTAGGCCTCGAAGGGAATTGCCAATCCCTTTCATGCGCCTGGCCACGGCAAGTCTACGGACGTCCGTTGCAGACGGGCCAGGATCGCCTCGTCGGTCCAGTCGATGGTCAGGGGCGTGATCGACACGAAGCCCTCGATCACGACGTGGACGTCCACGTCAGGGCCCTCTTCCCATTCGGGTTCCCCCCGGGAAATCCAGTAGTATGTCTCCCCTCGGGGGTCCGTCCGGGCCAGGACCTGATTCGGATGGAGGCGGGTGCCGAGCCGCGTCCACCGAAGGCCCCGTGGGGGATGGACTCGAGGCCAGTTGATGTTGAAAAACACCCGGGGGCTTCCGATCGCCCGCAGGGCCGGTAGCGCCGTGTTGAGCCACCGGGCCACTGTCAGGAAGCGCTCCCACGTCGCCACGTCGGGGGCCAGCGAGACGGCGATGGAAAAGATCTTGTGAATGGTCCCCTCCATCGCCCCGGCGACTGTCCCCGAGTAGGTCACGTCCTCGGCCAGGTTCCAGCCGGCGTTGATGCCGGAGATAACGGCATCGGGCCGGTCCGGTAGGATTTGCCACAGGGCCAGGTTCACGCAGTCCGTCGGGTTGCCCTCGACGCTGAAGCACCGTTCATGAATCCGGTAGGTCCGGAGGACGTGCCGGAGGGTGATGGCATGGCCGACAGCACTGACTTCTCGGTCCGGGGCGACGATCCAGACCTCGTGCTCGGCCTGAAGGACCTCATAGAGGGCCTGAATCCCGGGGGCCCGGTAGCCGTCGTCGTTGACCAGCAGGATCCGCACGGTTTCACTCCATCCTCGGATGGGCGGACGGCGCGGGACGGACAGGGGAATCCGTCCCTGGCCATCCACGACTTGGCCTATTATAGACGAAAAGGGCACTGGCCACGGCACGAATGCGGAGTGGGCGCTTAGGACGAAAGGCCTTCCCCTGCATTTCACGATTTACGGTCCTGATGGGCTTCCGGGGGACTGGCGGAGGAGGGATGAAAGACGCATAATGTCGGACGGACACCGGGGGCGTCGATGCACGTCCAGGTTCGGTGGATGGCCGTCTTGCGGGAACGGATGGGCGAAGCCGTCACGGTCGTCGAGCTCCCGGACGGTGCCCGGGTTCGAGACCTCCGCGCCTACCTGGAGGAGTGGCGGCCCGACTTGCGGCTTTACTGGGAGCGGGTCCGCTGGGCCCGGGAAGACGCCTACATCGACCGGGACGATGAACCCCTACGGGACAGGGAGGTCCTCTATGCCATTCCGCCGGTCAGCGGAGGCCTATGACCTGTACTTGACGGAGGAGGCCCTTTCGTTGGACGCCGTGTTCGAGCAACTTCGGATGGCCGAGGTCGGCGGCATCGCCCTCTTTGTCGGCACGGTCCGGTGCTTCGCCGAGGGCCAGACCGTCGAGGGTCTTCACTACGAGTCCCATACACACTTGGCCTTAAACGAACTCGAGCGAATCGCTCAGACGGCCCTCCGTCGGTGGCCGATCCGGCGCTTGGC
>JAUQPV010000051.1 GCA_030550225.1 Acidobacteriota bacterium
TCCTCGTGGAGCTGATTTATCTGATGAAGTAAGGGTCTCGGGGTCGGGAATTCGAAGGCCCGACCCCGACCTTTCTTCATGACAGTATGCTGTCGTGATATTGTGACAATCGCAAGAGGAGGTCGACCATGTGCCCGACCGCCCCGCTGGATACCTCTAACATCGACCTCGGCTGGGAAGCGACCCCGGACGGCACCCCCTGGACCGTCCCCGAAATGCCTCCCCCCGACCGAAGTCCTACCCCGGAGGATGCGGTGGCCCAAGGGGTGGATACACTCTTGCGACTCGCTCCTGGACGTCGCCTCAAGGATGAGACGATGTCCAGGAGCGGGATCAAAGGCTGAGTCACGGCGTTGCCTGACGCTCTCGGAGCGCTCCGTCCCGGCCTCTCGGTAAAAGGCACGTAATTTGCTATTCCCATCATCGAAAAAAGCCTGGCGGATTCAAGTGACTGGGCTGGGTTCCTGAATCCCGAGGGGAGGCTGGGAAATGGCCGGCGCTCATCCTCGTGTCAGGGCTTCCGTCTGCCGATACTGCCTGGGCGGGGCTCTTTTCTTTTGGACTTGGGCAGGCGTCCAGGCTCAGGAGAGTCGATCCCCGCTTCAATGGGGGGTTGCTCTTCAGTACCGATTTGAATTCCGGGATAACTTCGACTGGGACCGGACGCGGGACGACCGGGACGGGCTCCATCTCCTCCGGACCCGTCTCCAGGTAACATGGACGGTAGCGGCTCCAGTCCAGGTCTTCTTGCAGGTCCAGGATGCCCGGCTGTGGGGCCTGACCGTCCCCGACCGGTCGCCCTTTCAGAATCCCGTGGACATCCATCAGGCCTATGTCGACGTCCGGTGGGGCCGCCAGGACACCGTCGTCCTTCGAGTGGGACGTCAAAAGATGTCTTATGGGGACGAGCGGATCCTCGGGGGCTTCGAGTGGTCTAACGTGGCCCAGGCTTTCGACGCCGTCCGGCTCATGACGAAGGCTGGCGCTTGGTCCATCCATGCCTTCGTCGGCCGTCGTGTGGTTCCCCAGCCGGACCGGGTCGACCGATGGGACCGGCAGGACACGCTAGGTGGTTTTTACGTCACGGCGTCCCGCCAGGCGACGACGCTGGACCTGTATCTCTTGTATCGGCATACGACCCGGCCGGTCTCGTTTCACAGTCGGATGGAGCCGGGGACTCTCCGGGAGCCGACCCTGGGAGTTCGGTTCCACCGGCCTCGGGCGCCGGGTCGTTGGGATGCGACCGTCGAGGGGGCCTTCCAGACGGGTCGGTACGGACGGCAGGACATTCGGGCTTACGCATTTGCGGCTATCGTAGGTTATACCTGGGATGTTTGGGGTCAACCCCGGATAGGCCTCGAGGTCGATGGGGCCCGCGGGGACCGGGACCCTCAAGACGGCGTCCGGGAGACTTTCGACAACCTGTTCCCGACGAACCATCCCCACTACGGCTACATGGACTTCCTGGCCTGGCAGAATATGTGGGACACTCGTCTGGTGATGAGCCTGAATCCCCGTCCCCGGTGGTCCATGGAGGTGAATCTCCACTGCATGGGCCTACATCGTACGACGGATGCCCTGTACAACGCGGCCCGGCGGGCCGTTCGCCTTGCCACCGGTCCGGTCGATAGCCGCACGGTCGGGACCGAGTTCGACGTCCTGGTCCGGTTTACTCCCTCCCCTCGATGGCAGGTTCTGGCCGGATACTCCCGGTTCTGGCCCGGCGCCTACCTCCGGCAGACAGGCCCCGCCGACCCGGCGGCCTTCCTTTACGGGCAGGTCAACCTAACGGTTCCGTGACAGGCCAGGACGTCTGTGCTCCCACAGACGGGACGTCTGCGCTCCCACAGACGGGACGTCTGTGCTCCCACAGACGGGACGTCTGCGCTCCCGCTCCCGCAGACGGGACGTCTGCGCTCCCGCAGACGGGGACGTCTGCACTCCGGCAGACGGGGACGTCTGCGCTCCCGCAGGCCAGGAGGCCTGCGCTCCTTTTATAGGGACCCGTTGAAGAGATAGGAGAACTTGGTGAAGACCGTCCAGGTCACGGACCGGCCGGTCGCCGTATCGGCAGGTGTCGCCCACCGACCATAAAAGCCGATGTACAGGGCTGTCGCATAGTTCCATCGGTATCGAACCAATGTCTGGGTCTCCAGGACCTGCTGGCGGGCCGGATAACCCTCGGCCTGGTAGCGGGCATCGGGGAAACGGTACCGAAGCCACTGGACGATCTGACGAAGACCCAGGGCCGGCGTAACCTGCCATTCGAGACGGGCGGACTGAATCCAGGCGTCTTGGAGGGTCGCCGTCCGGCTCAGCCGCTGGTAGGTCGTCTGGTACGTGACCTGAAAGCCCTCGGTGAACTTCAAGGTCAGGCCGGGTACGACCCGGAATTGACGAGCTTTTTCATTCAGGAAGTAGTCGACGGCGTCGCCGGCCGAGAAGTTTATCTGGAGCGTCAGCCAGGAATTGGGCTGGGAAGAAAGCTCGACAAACAGCCGGTGACCGTGAAAGAGGACCGTCCCGGACCGTTCGCTGAAGTTCTTGACCCCCAACCAGCCATGAGTCTGCCCGACGGCCTGAAAGAACAATCCGACGTTCGCCTCATGCCCCTGCTGGCTCCACGCCATGTCCCACAGGAAGTTCCCGCCGGCGGCGAAGCCGAAGCGGCTGACCCACCGGCCCTGAGGCCAGAGGGTCCACTCTTGCCACGTGCCGACTTGTCGGACGCCGACCTGCTGAATGAAGCCCAAGTCGGCCCGGAACCCATCGGTCCGGGTCTCCCATCGCCATCTTCCGCTCCAGTGCTTGCCGTCCCGGAGCAGCTGAAACCGGTAGGCCCATCCCCAGAAGTCGTCCTCCGGCTGGGCATACACCTGGGCGATGGCTCGGGGATAGGCCGTCCAGGTCCCGACGGCCTGGGTCACAAGCGACCACTGCCGGCTCAGGAACCACCGGCCGTCGAGGCTCAGCAGGCGGTTGAACCCACCGGCGTACTCCTTATCCGTCAAGAGGACGCCGACGGTCGACTGCTGGCCCAGGTCAAGGCGGTACCGGAAGACGGTATCCCAGGAACGGGCCTCGACGACGGTCCTGTCCGCGGCCTGGACGCCCGGGAACCATAAGAGGGTCCGTCGGTCCATGAGGTGAAAGAAGGCCACCGTGTGGCGGCCCGTCTGGCCGGTCACCCGCATACCGTAGACGGGGTCGAGGACCGTCCGGGTGTACAGGACCTCAAGGGGTGTCGTCCAGAGGTCGCTCCGCTCCATAAAGAAGGGCCGCTTCTCGGGATAAAAGGGCGCAAATCGGATGTTCGTCGTGATCTGGAAGACGTCCGTCTCGACCTGACTGAAGTCAGGGCGGACCGTGGCGTCGGCCGTCCAAGACGGCGACGGCTGGTACTTGAGGTCGAGGCCGACGGTGGCGCCTCGGGCGTGGGTCCCGTCGTCAGCCCGTTCGGCCGTCACCCGGCCGTACGGCAGGACCTGGCTGAGGTCCGCCGGGGCCTCCGGGGCCGGAAACATCAGGACCGGAAACTGGCAAATCGTACAGTTCCGGTTAAAGTCGGCGGCGATAGGGGACGTCAGATAGCGGTAGTCCCGAGGGTAATTCCGGAACGCTATGACCCGCCAGGCGGCCCGGCCGTCGGGGCCGACCCGATAGCGGATGGACGAGAAGGGGATGCGGATCTCGACGACGTATCCGTCCGGAAACCGACGGACACCGGACTCCCAGAGGAAGTCGAAGTTCATGTCTTCCTGTTCTCTGCCCACCTCCGACCGCAGGCCGTCGGCCTGGACGCCGACGGGGTTGACGAAGACTTCGTAGGCATGCCGCCGGTCGCCGAAGGTATCGACGATAAGGCCGACAAAGTCATCGTTGAACATCCGGTCCCGGTCGGTCTTGCTGACCCGCATCTGCTCGGGATGGGGGTCGGGGCAGAGGAAGGCGGCGACAAAGGCCCGGGCCGTCACCCCAAGGAGGACGAAAGTCTCGATGGGGGCCGGCCGGTTTTCGCCCGTCTGGATCTCATACGGCAGACGCACGACCATCGCTCGGGTCCAGGCCGGCTCGAGGACGCCGTCGGCCTGGACGTCTTCGTCCAAGACAGGGACCTCATAAGCCTCTTCCGCCTGCCACGCCGTGACCCGTTCCTGAAACGGCCGGACGAGGTCGGCGACCCGGGCGGCCGCCGCTTGGACGACCCCCGACGGGGCGTCCTGAGGCTCCCATCGAGCCTGAGCGACCGAAAGACTGGTCCTACAGAGGATCCAAAGGGCCAAGACAACGGCCCACCGACAGGCACGCGAAAGCATTCCGACCTCCTGAAGGAGAGACTCTGGCGGCCTTTCCAGACGTCGGCCGGTATGCCATACTTACAACGACTCGGGGGCCCAGAAAGTTAACGATTCGGTGTTCGGTGCTGGGTGTTCGGTATTGGGTGCTTGAAAGAGGACCTAACACCCAACACCCAACACCCATTTCCCAGACCCATGCCATACCGCATCGGTATCTTATGTTTTCCGACTTACGGCGGGAGTGGCGTCGTCGCCACTGAGTTGGCCCGGAGCCTGGCCGAACGGGGCCATGAAGTGCACGTCATCAGCTATGCCCAGCCGGTCCGGCTCCAGCGGTATTCCCCCCACATCGTGTTTCACGAGGTCCCCGTCTTCGAGTATCCCCTCTTTGAGTCTCCACTCTACACGATCCATGCGGCGGCGACCATCGCCAACCTCGTGCAGTACGCCGACCTCCAGGTCGTCCACGCCCATTACGCCCTGCCCCACGGGATTTCGGCCTTCCTGGCCCGGGTCAGCTTAGACGACCCCCGCTTCGCCATCGTCACGACCCTCCATGGGACGGACGTGACCTTCGTCGGTCAGCATCCGAGTTTCTTTCCCATCACACGTTTGGCCCTCCTCCAGAGTGACCGCCTCTCGTGCGTTTCCCGATTTCTGGCCGGGGTCGTTCAAGACCGGTTTCATGTCCCGTCGGAGCGGGTCACGGTCATCCCCAACTTCGTGGACACGGCGACGCTCGTCCCGAAGCCCCTGGCGGAGCGTCGACGTCAGTGGCGGGCCGACAAGTGCATCGTGCATGTCTCGAACTTCCGGCCCGTCAAGCGGGTCTTGGACGTCCTGCGTGTGTTCGAGCGCGTCCGGTCCCGGACGCCATGTGAGCTGGTCTTGATCGGGGACGGTCCGGACCGCATCCTGGCCGAGCAGTACTGCATGGAGCGGGGGTTATACCGATACGTCCACTTTCTCGGCAAACAGGAAGACGTCGGCCCGCCCCTGCAGGGCGCCTCCGTGTTTTTATTGCCCAGTGAACTGGAGAGTTTCGGCCTGGCCGCCCTGGAAGCGATGAGTTGTGGCGTCCCCGTCGTGGCGACCGGTGTGGGGGGCGTCCCGGAGGTCATCGAAGACGGCGTCCAAGGGTTTCTCCACGCCGTCGGGGACATCGAGGGCATGGCCGCCAGCGTCGAGCGGCTCCTGACCGACGAGGACCTCTGGGTCCAGATGTCTGAGGCGGCCCGCCGACGGGCCCTCCAGTTCGACCGAAGCCAGGTGGTCCCCCAGTACGAAGTCTTGTATGATCAGGTGATGACCCAGCGTTAGGTGCTGGATGTTGGGTAAGGGATAAGTAAGAAGGGGGCATGGAGCCGCATGGAGAAATAGCCGAGATCGGGTAGTGCTTGTGACGGCCTTACGACGTCATCCCGATGCCTAACATCCGGGACCCCACACCGAGCCCGAGGAGGCAACCGATGCCGACCTACATTCTGGTCACTAAGCTGGCTCCTGAGGTCATGCAAGACCTCAAGCGGCGGGAGGAACTCGGCCAGCAGTGGCGGGAAAAGGTGAAGAAGCATTGTCCTGGTGTGAAGTTCATCGCCCACTACGCCATCCTGGGTCACTATGATTTCTTGGACATCTTCGAGGCCAGTAGCGAGGAGGAAGCCGCGAAGGTGTCGCTCATCTCTTTAGCTAACGGCGCCCTCCAGGCCGAGACGTGGACGGCCATTCCGTACCGCCGCTTCTTGGAGATCGTCCAGGAGCTGGAGCGCTAAGCGGGATGTGGTAGAGATGCGATGGGGATGCGGTAGAGATGCCATTGCATCCCTACGTATCACTATGCATCCCTATGTATCACTACGCATCTCCATGCATTTTCACGGCCATGTTGTACGAAGTCAAGGGACGTTTGCGTGCGTGGCTTCATGACTGGGCCGGCCAGCGATGGGGGCCGGACGTGGCGGACCGTCTGCCGGTCCGTTACGAAATCCGCATCCCCGAGCCCCAGTGGGGGGACTTGGCCCTGAACGTGGCCCTCGTGTGGGCGAAGGCCGTCGGTGAGCCGGCTTCGGCATTGGCCCAAGCGATGGCCGAGGCGCTCAAGACGTGGCCGGAGGTCGCCGACGTCCGGGTCGCTGGCCCGGGGTTCATCAACATCCGTTGGGACCGCTCGACCTGGATTCGCCGGTGGGTCGACCGTTTGGGCCAGCCCGTCGAGACGGCGCCCCGCTTCCGGAAGGTCGTCGTCGAGCATACGGCTATCAACCCGAATAAAGCGGCTCACGTCGGACATTTACGGAATGCCGTCTTGGGGGATACACTCGTCCGGGCCTGGCGGTTTCTGGGTGAAAACGTCGAAGTCCAAAACTACATCGACGACACGGGCGTCCAGGTCGCCGACGTCGTCGTGGGCTTTTACTACATGGAGGGCCGGAAGACGGTCGCCGACCTCCAGTCGGTCCCGCCGCCCTTTGATCACTACTGTTGGGATCTATACACACGAGTTCAACACTGGTACGAGGAGGACCCCCAGCGAATTCGTTTTCGGAATGAGGCCCTCCACGCTTTGGAGCGAGGTGAGGGCCCCCTGGCCGAGCTGGGCCGGTGGATCAGCGAGACGATCCTGCGGGCCCACCTGGCGACGATGGAACGGGTCGGCATCCGTTACGATGTCCTCCCCAAGGAGAGCGACATCATCGCCCTGCGCTTTTGGGACCACGCTTTCGAACTCCTCAAACAGCGGGAGGCGGCCGTCTATGCGACGGAGGGGCCCTATCGGGGCTGTTGGATCCTGCCCCTGCGGGGCCGACCCGAGTGGGACGCCCTCGAGGAACCCGACAAGGTCCTGGTCCGCTCCAACGGGACCGTGACGTATGTCGCCAAGGACATCGCCTACCAGTTATGGAAGCTCGGTCTATTGGGACAGGACTTCGGCTATCGGCTCTTCCACGTCTACCCGGACGGCCACGAGGTCTACACGACGACGGCGGATCCGACCCAGCGGCCGCCGGGCCGGGCCTTCGGCGGCGGTGACCGGGTCTACAACGTCATCGACGTCCGCCAGTCGTATCTCCAGCAGATTGTCGTCGAGGCCCTTCGCCGGATGGGCTACGAGACGGCCGCCGAGGCGTCCATCCACTTCGCCTATGAGATGGTCGCCCTGAGCGCCCGGAGTTGCGAGAAGATGGGGATCCCCGTCGAGTCCGACCAGAAGCTGATCGCCTTCTCGGGCCGTCGCGGAATCGGCGTGAAGGCCGACGACCTCCTGGACGCCCTGGAAGCCCAGGCCCGGTGTGAGGTCCAAGCCCGACATCCTGACCTACCCCCGGACGAGCAGGCTCGCGTGGCCCGACAGATTGCCTGCGGGGCCGTGCGGTACTACCTGCTCCGCTACGGCCGCCAGACGGTCATCGCTTTCGACATCGACGAAGCCCTCCAGATGGAGGGTGAGACGGGACCCTACTTGCAGTATGCTTGGGTCCGGGCCCGGAACATCTTCGAGCGTCTGGGCGTCTGGCCCGACTGGGTCGGCTACCTGCGGGCGACCCGGCCGGCCGACCTACCCGAGGACTACTGGGCGTCCGAGGAAGGCGCAGCGACATGGCAACTCTTTTATCAGGCCCAGCACCTGCGGGACTGGGTCTGGAAAGCCGTGAACGCCTTGGAGCTGAATCTGATCACGCAGTACGTCTATCAGCTCTGCCAGCAGTTCCATCGGTACTACCTGAAGTACCGGATCAAGCAGGCCCCGGACCCGACTTTGCGGTGGCTTCGAGCCGCCGCCGTCGGGGCGGTCGTCCACAGCCTGGCCCAGGGCCTGGACATCTTGGGCATCCCGCGGCCGGACATGATGTAAGGCTCGGTGTTGGGTCTTGGGTGCTGGGTGTCTTGGGTTCTCGAAAGGGCCCGACACCTAACACCCAGCACCCAACACCCTTTTGAGGGTCATGCTGAAGATTTCCGTCGTCATCCCGTTTTACAACGAAGAGGCGAACGTCGCCCCAGTCTTGAGCGAGCTCTTGACGGTCTTAGACGACTTGCGGGCCCGCCGAGGCTGGGACTTCGAGGTCCTGTGCGTCGACGACGGGAGCTCGGACGGGACGCTGGCCGAGATCCTGGCCTTCGTCCAACGCCGGCCCGAGGTCCGGGCCCTCCAGTTTGGCGTCAACTACGGCCAGACGGCGGCCCTGTCGGCCGGATTCCATCAGGCCCGAGGCGAATGGGTCGTCACGATGGACGGCGACGGTCAGAATGACCCCCGGGACATCCCCCGTCTCCTGGACATGATGGAGCAGTCGGACTATGACGTCATCAGCGGGTGGCGCAAGGACCGGAAGGACCCCTGGCTGACCCGGCGGCTCCCCTCGCGGGTCGCCAATGCCCTCATCTCCCGCATCACGGGCGTCCGCCTGCGGGACTACGGGTGCACGCTCAAAGCCTATCGGCGGGAGCTCTTGCAGGACCTGCACCTGTACGGGGAGATGCACCGCTTCATCCCCGCCCTGGCCCGCTGGCTGGGCGCCCGCATCGCTGAGGTCCCCGTCGGACACCGGCCCCGGACGCGGGGGGCGTCCAAGTACGGCCTCTCCCGGGTCTTTCGGGTCTTGCTGGACTTGCTGGTCGTCAAGTTCCTCCTGCACTACTCGACCCGACCGATCCATTTCTTCGGGATCGTCGGGATCGGGGTCGCCGTCTTAGGGTTCATCGCCCTGACCTGGGTCGTCGGCTTGAAGCTGTGGGACCCCGTGACATACCGCATCAACCGGAATCCCCTCCTGTATGTGGGCTTGACTTTTGAGATGATCGCCTGTCAATTAATCCTCATGGGCTTGCTGGGCGAGATGCTCGTTCGGATTTATCATGAAACGCAACGCAAGCCGATCTACCGAATCAAATGCGTCTATGCCCATGACGGGGCCGCCGTCAACGACCGACTCGTTCGGGGGGTCCCTGTGGATTCCCAGACCGTGGGTGCAGATGGTTCGGGCTCGGGCCCCCTTTGACCGGGCCTATCGGCACGGTCTGATGGAGGGCTTCCAAGTCCACCGCCTTTGGTACGTGACCCGCCTGTGGCCGGGCGTCCCCCACCGGCCGGACGGGACGCCCATCCCGTGGGAGCGGATCGTCGGCTGTTTCGTGTGGACCGAGGGTCGCCGATTCCGGCATCGGGGCGAGCTCCCGGCCGGATGTGTCCTGGCCGTCGGACCCGAAACCGTCGAGGTGTACTGGTCCGGCCCCCTGCCTGAAACGCGGGCTGGGGTCCTTCGGTTTCCCCGGGCTTCCCGATGGGTCCCCCTTCGACTGGAATGGGTCGAACATGAAGCCTTCTGAGGCAAAGCAACTTTTGCCGCCTTCGGTTCGAAAATATCTCGTGCAAGTCGCTCGGGAGAGTATCGTCAAATACTGCACCGAGGGTCGAAAGCCGGCGCCGCGCTTTCCGGACCCGATCTGCCAGGAGCCGCGTGGGGTCTTCGTGACCCTCACGCAGGGCGAGGCCCTGCGGGGGTGCGTCGGTTTGCCCTGGCCCGTCTTCCCCCTGGAAGAGGCGACCATCGAGGCCGCCGTCCGGGCCGCCCGAGACCCGCGGTTTCTGCCCCTGACGCCAGCCGAGGTCCCTTACGTGCATGTGGAAGTCTCCGTCCTGACGGTACCCGAGCCTGTCGAGGCCGACCGGGCCCTCGAGGCGATCCGGGTCGGTCGGGACGGCCTCATCGTCCGGCGGGGCGAGGTCCAGGGCCTCTTGCTCCCTCAGGTCGCCGTCCGCTACGGATGGGACGCCGAGACCTTTCTGGCGCACACGTGCCGGAAGGCGGGCCTCCCGCCCGAGGCCTGGCGCTGGCCTGACGTGCAGATTTTTACCTTTCAAGCCGAAATCATTCAGGAAGGAGAGGAAGCCCCATGATTCGACGTGGATTCGTCATCGCTTTGGCCCTTGGCCTGATCGCCGGTCTGGCCTGGGGTCAGGCCCGCCCGGGCAAGATCCGGGTCGCCGTCCTGGACTTCGAGAACAACGTGCCCCACGTCTGGTGGTACTGGGATACCCACCTGCTGGGCCGGGCCGCCGCCGACCAGCTCGTCACTCAACTCCTCCAGTCCGGCAAGTTCTCGGTCATCGAGCGAGACAAGCTCGAATTGGTCTTAAAGGAACAGTCCCTGAGCGCCTCAGGCGCCATCGACCCCAAGACGGCCGTCCGCCTTGGAAAACTCTTAGGCGTTCAGCTGATCCTGACGGGCTCTATCACGAAGTTCAGCATTAAGCGGCACGGCGCCGGTATCGGGCCCTTGCGGGCCGAACTCGGTCAGGCCCAGTCGGCCTTAGACGTGCGGCTCATCGACACGTCGACGGGCGAGATCGTCTTGGTCGCCAGCGGGCAGGGTGAGAAGAAGTTCGGTGGAGCCGCTTTCAAGGGCGTCGACTTTGAGAAGCAGTTTGATGCGGGCATCGTCTCGGAGGCCCTACGGCCGGCCGTCGAAAAAACCGTCGCCCAGATCCTGGACCAATACGACCAGCTCGGCGCCCATGCGGCGGCCGCCACGCCGGCCCTGGGGAAGGTCGTCAGCGCTGACTCGCCGACGTCTGTCTATATCGACATGGGCGAGAACGCCGGCGTGAAGGTCGGGGACCGCTTCGAGGTCGTCCGGGTCGTCAAGGAAATCCGGGACGAAAGCGGTGAATTGTTGGATACCGTCGAGGACACCGTCGGGACCATCGAGGTCGTCAAGGTCTTGTCCAAGTCGTCCGTCTGTCGGGTCGTCCGCGGTGGCGTCCAGAAGGGCGATAAGGTCCAGAAAGTTCAGAAGTCAGGATGACGCCCTTTCGGGATGCGAGATACGAGATGCGGGATGCGGGATACGAGATGCGGGAACAATGGATGGGGGGCTTGAGACCTCGACGATGGCTTTGCCCGTCCCCCAGGTCCATCGCCAGAATGGCGAACGGCGAATAGCCCCCCATCCCCCTACCTCCCTATCTCCCTACCGGCCCATCTTACTTCTGTTGCCGCCCGCCCCCGGGAGTCGCATATGTCGAAGGGAACGCCAAAGTCGGACGTCGTCGGCCGGCAGCCCAATCGCTTGATCCACGAGAAGAGCCCGTACCTGCGCCAACATGCCTACAACCCCGTGGACTGGTACCCCTGGGGCCCCGAGGCTTTCGAGAAGGCTCGCCGGGAAGAGAAGCCTATCTTCCTCAGCATCGGCTACTCGAGTTGCCACTGGTGCCACGTCATGGAGCGGGAGTCCTTCGACGACCCCGCCGTCGCCGACCTCCTGAACCGCTTCTTTGTGCCCGTCAAGGTCGACCGGGAAGAGCGGCCCGACGTGGACCAGATTTACATGCAGGCCGTGATGGCCATAACGGGTACGGGCGGATGGCCCCTGAACGTGTTCCTGACGCCGGATTTGAAGCCCTTTTTCGGGGGAACATACTTTCCGCCTGACGACCGGTGGGGCCGACCCGGCTTCCGACAGGTCCTGGAGGCTGTCGCCCGGGCCTGGCGGGAACGCCGTCCGGAGGTCGAACGTTCGGCCGAGGGCTTAGCCCAAGCCCTGCAGGCCGCTGTCCGGCGCTGGCTTCCGTCCGATCCGCCGCCCGAGGACGTCCCGGACCGTCTGGTCCGCCAGCTCGAGCAGGCGTTCGACCCCGAGCGGGGCGGCTTCGGGACGGCCCCGAAGTTTCCGCCCCACGCCCAGCTCCGATTCTTGCTCCGGTATGCCTTCCGGACAGGGTCGGCGTCCGTCCAGACGATGGTCGATACGACCCTGACGGCGATGGTCTACGGCGGCATCTACG
>JAUQPV010000052.1 GCA_030550225.1 Acidobacteriota bacterium
CATGGCAAGCGAGGGTGTAGAGCCGGACCCCGTCCCAGGCCGATGGAGGGGAGTCCCGAATGGGCGTGACGGCCGATCAAGTTTGGCATGTCTTACAGACCGTCGAGGACCCGGAGCTCCCCGTGTCCATCGTGGACCTGGGGTTGGTCCGGGGGGTCCGGGTCGAGGGGGACGACGTCGCCGTCGAGGTCACCTTTACGGCGATGGGCTGTCCCTGCATGGAGTGGATTCAAGAGGACATCCGGACGCGCTTGGCTCGGCTTCCCGGTATCCGCCGGGTCGACGTTCAGGTCGTCTGGGACCCGCCGTGGACGCCGGCGGACATCCGACCGCCGGCCCGGGAAGCTCTCGCCCGATATGGAGTCGTCGTCCGTGCCCGTGCTCGATCACGTCGAGATCTATGAAGTGTTCGCCCGCCACCGGCGGGAAGAGCCCCTCCGGCATGTCGGGACCGTGACGGCCCCGAACGTCGAGATGGCTCGACTTTACGCCCGGGTCATCTACGACGAAGATATGTGGGACGCCATGGTCGTCGTGCCTCGAGCGGCGATGGTTCCCGTCGAACCCCGCTACGGCGGGTCGTCCCGGAGGTCCGGCGGTGAGTGACCCGTGGGTCGGCATCGAGGAGGACGGTCGGTCGACACTGCAAGCCCTGGTCCATTCGTTGGCGGAAAACAAAAAACTCCTGGGTCGGCGGTACAGCGAATGGGCCGTCGGCGGGCCGACCCTGGAGGCGGCCATCGCCCTTTCGGCGATGACGCAGGACGAGCTCGGTCATTCCCGGGTCCTGTACGGCCTCTTGGAAGAACTGCGAGGCGTACCGGCGACAGGCGACGCCGATTGGCAGGTCGAGGGCTGGGGCCTTTCGGTCCTGACCCGGCCTTTTGAGACGTGGGCTCACCTGATCGTCGTCACCGTTTTCCTGGATTCGGCCCTGACGACGCTCGTGGAGGCGGCTACGACGTCGGTCTTCCTGCCCCTCCAGCGGCGGACCCGGAAGATGGTCGAAGAGGAGCGGTACCACGCCCTGTATGGGTCTCAGTGGCTCGAACGCCTGGCCCGTCGCCCGCAGGTCCGCCGAGCGATGGCCGAGTCGGCCCTTCAGGTCTTCACGGAGGCGATGGCCTGGTTTGGGCCCCCCGGTGACCTGACCCCCCTGCGGGCTGCCGGCATTCTCGGGGCCGACGCGGACGAACTCCGAGACCGATACTTCCAGAGGGTCCGCCCTGCCTTGGAGGCCCTCGACCTGCGGCCGGAGGCGGTCGCCGTCCCCTGGGACCGTTGGGACCCGGCGTGGCGGCGTCTGCGTCCGGGCGATTGAGTGGGTCTTGGATGCGGGGTGTCCGGTACGAAAGACCACAGACCACCGACCATAGACCTGTTTTCGGAATGTTGGTTCGCTTCGTCTCAAGACGGGGTATTCCGATGACTCCGTGAAGTCTATGGTCTGCAGTCTTCTTTGGGCCTAACACCCAATACCGAACACCCAACACCGAGTTAGACTATTATGATAAGGGAGGACCTGATCGTCATGACGATGAGCCGGCCAGGGTTCGAGACGGTCTCAGAGCCCGACTGGGCCGCTCGGGTCGTCTGCCCGTGGTGTCATCGGGACGACACGGAGCGGCTCTCCGAGTGGGGTCCCTTCCTGTCGGTGGCCCAGTATTACTGTCGGGCCTGCCGGACCGTCTTTGACGTCGTCCGGGATATTCGGTCTTAGACGTTAGGTGTTCGGTCATTCGGGGGTTGGAGAATCCCCGGTCTCTCATCTCCGATTCCCCCGAAGACCGGATACCCAGTGCCGAACACCTGAAAGCATGGAGTTTACGATGGCGGGTCATTCTCGATGGGCGAACATTCGTCACAAGAAGGAGGCTCAGGACCGGAAGCGGGGCAAGATCTTCGGCAAGCTCTTCCGGGAGATCACCGTGGCGGCCCGCCTGGGTGGCGGTGACCCGGATTATAACCCCCGCCTGCGGGCGGCCATCGATAACGCCCGGGCCTTCAACATGCCGATGGAAAACATCGAGCGGGCGATCAAGAAGGGGACCGGCGAGCTGGCCGACGAATCGGCCTCGCTTCAGGAAGTCACCTACGAGGGCTACGGTCCGGGGGGCGTGGCCATCTATATCGAGGCGATGACGGACAATCGGAACCGCACGAGCTCGGAGCTCCGGCACCTGTTCTCCAAGCACGGCGGCAACTTGGGCGAAGCGGGCTGTGTGGCCTGGATGTTTCAGCGACGGGGCTTCATCCAGATCCCGAAGACGGCGGTGTCCGAAGACCGGCTGTATGAGATCGCCCTCGAGCTGGAGGCCGAGGACGTCCGGGACGAAGGTGATTCGTGGGCGATTTACACTGACGTCGGGGACTTCTGGCGGGTCCGGGAAGGCCTGGAGCGCTATCAGATTCCCATCCAGCACGCGGAACTGGCGATGATCCCCCAGAATTACATCACGCCCCCGGTCGAAGAGGCCCTGAAGGTCATGCGGCTGGTCGAGGCCCTGGAGGACCACGACGACGTCCAGCGGGTCTGGACAAACATGGAACTGACCGACGAGGTCCTCCAGCGGGCGACGGCGGCGTGATGGGGCATGCAAGTCCTGGGCATCGATCCGGGTACGCTTTGCACAGGTTTTGCCCTCCTGACGTGGGACGGCTCGGTCGGACGGGTCGTCGAGTTGGGATACTGGCGCCCTTCGTGTACCCGTTGGGTGGACCGGATTCGGGACTTATACGATGCCGTGGAGGCCTGGCTCCAGGGGTATGGGCCGGACGCCGTCGCCGTCGAGGCCCCCTTTGTCCATCCCCGGTACCCCCGGAGCGGTCTTCGGGTCGAGCACGTCCTGAGTGTCGTCGTGACGGCCCTTGCCCGAAACGGCTATACGTGGACGGAATACCCGGCCTCGGTCGTCCGACGCTCCGTGGTGGGGGCTGGCCATGCCGATAAGAGCGCCGTCCGACGGTATCTCTACGCCCTCCTGCCGGAGACCCGTCGGTGGGCGCACATGCCGGATGACGCTTTTGACGCTCTGGCCGTGGCTTACTGCCATAGTTTGGCGGTCTTGAGTCCGCCGGTGGGTCGACGATGATCGGATACCTGCGGGGTCAAGTCCTGGAACGGGAACCGACACGCCTCCTGTTGGACGTGCAGGGCGTCGGCTACGTCGTGTATGTCCCCCTGACCCTTCATGCGACTGTCGGCCAGGCCTTATCCCTTCGGATATACACCCATGTCACCGACGATCAGATCACGCTGTACGGCTTTGAAGACGACCGCCAGCTCCGCCTGTTCGAGCATCTCTTGAAGGTCCAGGGCGTCGGTCCCCGTATCGGGATGAGCATCCTGTCTCACATGACGCCCGATGAGTTTGTTCAGATCGTCCGTCGGCGGGATGCTCGGCGCCTGCGGGAAATCCCTGGTGTGGGCCCCAAGGTCAGCGAACGGATCGTCGTCGAGCTGGCCCCTATGATGGAGCGGTGGAGCGTGGCGGCCGAAAAGGCGCCCTCCCCAACGGCCGCCTCCGAGGGCCGCTTTCAGGAGGTCATCCGGGCCTTAGAGGTCCTGGGGTACAGCCGACGGGAGGTCGAAGCCCTCGTCCGGGACGTGCTTCAGCAGTCGCCGCCGGACGAGCCTATCGAGGACGTCCTCCGGAAGGTCCTCCGCCGAAAGGCCGCCTCGTGAATTCGGGGGTTCGGCGACTCGGGAGTTCGGCAGATGGGAGGTAGGGTCAATGCCTGGATGCGGGCATCTCCCCTTAGGCGGTGGGTATCATCTGGCCGCTGTCCCGGGTAGCTCCGGATAGGGACGGCTGCCATCCGCCCCCTCGGTCCACTATCAGGAGGTCGCCCCTACTCCGCCTCCCCGACCTGCCGAACTGCCCATCTGCCTACCTGCCGAATCGCCGAATTGCCGAATTCCCGAATGGCCGAGACGGTGGCCATGCATGTCATCCCGGAGACGGGCTATGCCCTGACGGCCGATGTCCTGGTCGTCGCCCGGACGCCGTCGCCTCAGGTCCTCCTCATTCAACGAGGGCGGCCGCCCTTTGAAGGCGCCTGGGCGATCCCCGGCGGATTCCTGGAACCCCACGAGCGGGTCGCCACGTGCGCGGTCCGAGAGTTAGCGGAAGAGACGGGGATTCAGGTCCTGGAATCGGACCTCCTGTTGGTCGGCATCTATGACGCACCGGGCCGGGACCCCCGGGGCCGGGTGATCACGGTCGCCTATGTCGTCGTCGTGCCGGCCCCTGTCGAGGTCCAGGGCGGCGACGACGCCGCCCGGGCCGCCTGGTGTCCCGTCGAGAGCCTCCCTCCGTTGGCCTTCGATCACGACGTCATCATCCGGGACAGTCTGGCCCACTTACGACGGCTTGGGTTGTTGCACTGATTCAGCGACTCGGGAGTTCGGCAGATGGGAGGTGGGGGCAATGCTTGGATGCAAGCATCCCTTTTAGGCGGTGGGCGTCATCCGGCCGCTGTCCCGGGTAGTTCCGGATGGGGACGGCTGCCATCCGCACCCCCGGACCACCATCAGGAGGTCGCCCCTACTCTGCCTTCCCGACCCCCGACCTGCTGAACTGCCCATCTTCATGGGGTTGACACCGGGATGGCTCCCGGTGTTCTAAGGATGACACCGCCATGACTGGCGGTGTTCGGATGGGATGGACGCCGCCATGACTGGCGGCGTTCCGAATCGTCGATCCCCCACCTGTCGACCTGCCCATCTGCCGACCTATCCAGGGGTTCCTATGCGTCGTAAGGGGTTCTTAGGACTTTTCGTCATCCTTGGCCTGGCGGGCCTCGTCGTCCTCAGCTTGTGGCGGCTCGGGGTGTTTCATCGACCTCTTCGCCTGCGGGTCGAGAAAAAGCCGGCTCCGCCGACGGCCGTCGTGACCGTCCGGGTGTGGGTCCAGCCGACGGGTCGTCTGGAGGGACCCCCGCCGGACCGCCTCATATTCCGCATGACGGGCCCTGTGACGGGGGAGCCGGACCTGGAACTTCCGGCCGAGCAAGCCCGTACTTGCATCCGGCTGGACCCCCCGGCGCCGGGCCGGATCGTATGGACCTCCGGACACACTTTTGAGTATCGACTGGCGGCCCCCCTCGAACCGGGCCGCTCTTATCGACTGACGGTCGTCTGTGTGCCCCTGCGGCCGGGCCGGTCGGTAGCGACGTCGGAGCAGAGGGTCGAGATCGTGCCACCGGTCCCGACGGTCCTGAGCGGGTACGTTCAGCGGTGGGACGAGGCGACGGTCACGGCCCGTCTGGAGGCCAACTATCCGCTTCAGCAGGCGGGCGTCGAGTCCTTCGTCGCCGTCGAGGATGTCCAGGGTCGGGCGACGTCTGTGCGGGCCGTCGAGCCGGACCCTCGGCCAGAGGCGATTCGCATCGTCTTTGAAAATACGGGCGCCGAGGTCTATCGCATCGTCCTCCGGAGGGGCTTCCCGCTGGCCCGGGCCGGCCTGGCAATTCCTCAGGACCAATCCGTCGAAGTCCGCATCCCCCGAAAGGAAGTCTACGTGTCGTCCGTGCGCCTGCGGGAGGGGTCGGAAGGCTTCACGTTGGAGATCCGATGTAACGTCCGGGGGCAGGAGACGTGTCGTCTGGACGCCCAGACCGTGCGGCCGTCGGTCCAACTGGACCCGCCGATTCCCTACCGATTTGTCGTCACGTCCTATGGCCTGGACCTTTTCGCCGAGTTCTTCCCGGAGCAGACTTACCGGGTCCGCATCCGGCCGGGGCTGGCGACCGCCGACGGGGCCATCCTTCCGAACGACCAGGAGTTCACGGTTCAAGTCCCGCGACCGGCCCCGCGGGTACAGATGGCCGTCCGGGGTCGCTACCTGGGCCGGCAGGGCGGCGTTAAGCTCCCTGTCCGGGTCCGACAGGCTTCTCAACTTCGAGTCTCCATCTATCGGCTTCCGCCCGAGAATCTTGTCCCCTGGTATGAGGCCCTGTATGAGGGAGAGTACGGTTTTCGGGGGCTCAGTGAGCCGGTTGTCCGGGACCGGGCCGTCCCGGTCGAGACGTCGGAGAAGAGCCCGTTGACCTGGCTGGACCTGGACCCGCTGATGGATACCCGGGAGCCGGGCCTGTATGAGGTCCTCGTCGAACTGCCCCGGCCTCCAAGGCCCGGACCCCCGCCCGCCGAGGCGGAAGCCGAGGAAGAGGGTGAGGACTTGGGGGAAGACCTCTATGACGAGAGTTCGCAACGGCGGGACTCGGCTTACGTCGTCATCTCTGACGTGGCCCTCATCGCCAAGACGGTTCCCCGGCGGGTCTACGTCTGGGCCGTGAGCGCCGACGCCGGAAAGCCCCTGAGCGACGTCGACGTGCGGGTCCTGAGCGACCGGAACGTCGTCATCGGCCGGTGCGTGACAGACCGGCAGGGCTTCTGCGAGGCGCCGTATGAAGACGTTCGAGAACGGCGGCCTTACCTCCTCATCGGCCGTCGGGGGTCGGACTGGACGTTCCTTCACCTGGAGACGTCGGCCCTGTCGATGGAACCCTTCGAGGTCTCGGGTCCCGACTACTGGACCATCAACTACGTACCCTACGTCTATATGGAGCGGGACCTGTACCGGCCCGGCGAAGAGGTCCACTTCGCCATCGTCTTACGGGAGCGGGGGAGCTTCCGGGGTCTGACCCTCCCGGTCGTCGTTCGGGTCAAAGACCCGCGGGGGCGGCTCTTCACGGAGCTGACCGGATCGACGGACGCGGCCGGCATGAAGGCTTTCGCCTTCCAAACACCCCCGAACGCCTCGACCGGCCGGTACGCCCTGGAGGTCTGGGTCGGCGAACGACTGGCGACGACGGGCTTCGTCTTCATCGAGACCTTTGTCCCGGAGCGGATGACCGTCCGGGTCGCGCCGGAAAAGCCTCGATTCCAAGAAGGGGAAGAGCCGAGCTTTCGGGTCCAAGCCGACTACCTATTTGGGGCCCCGGCCGCCGGGGAAGCGTATAAGGGCACTTGTATCTTCACAGAGGTCCCCTTCCGGTCGCCGGAGTTTTCGGATTACAGCTTCGGCTACATGCGGGGCCCCGACGAGGAAGCCCCCTCGGCCCAAGTCGAGGTCGAGGGGCGACTCGACGAGAAGGGGGGCGCCGTCGTGACGTGCCGTCCGCCGGACCTTCAGCGTTTCCTGAATCCGGTCCGGGTAGCTTTGCCATTGGACGTCTTCGAGGCCGGGAGCGGCCGCTCGACGAAGGGCCGGGCCGAAACGACGGTCCACCGATTCCCGGTCCTCATCGGCTTGAAGCCGGCCCACCGGCGGATCCTCCCGAACCGACCCGTTCAGGTCCACGGCGTCGTCCTCGACCTGGACGGCCGGCCGGTCTCTGGGGAGACTCGTCTGACCTACGAGATTTACCTGGTCTCCCGGGACTACGTGCGCGTCTACGACCCCCAGGGCGGCTTCCGATGGCAGTGGACGCGACGGGAATTCCCGATGGCGGAGGCGGCCCCCGTGACGGCCCAAGGCGGCCGCTTCCAGGTCCAATTCACGCCGACCGATTACTGGTACGACTATGTCGTCCAGGTCCGGGCGCCGGACTCGGGGGCGACGGCCCGAATTTGGCTAGCCGGTTGGGGCTGGTGGGGCGAGGCCGAGCGGCCGGATTCCCCCGAGGTCCTGAAGATTCGACTCGACAAGCCGGAAGCCGATTACGGGGCGACGGTCGAAGCCCAAGCCCTCCTGCCCTTTGAGGGCCGTATCCTGTGGACTCTGGAGACGGACGCCATCGTCCGCTCCGAATGGCAGGACGCCCGGGGGACGACGGCCTCGTGGAAATTCCAGGTCCCGACGGGCGTCCCGACAGCCTACGTGTCGGCCTTCCTCTTTCGGACAGGCCCAAACTATGCCGTCACGCGAGCCTTCGGCGTCCAGCGCCTGCTCGTACGGCCGACCCGATACCGACTGCATTTGGCCGTCGAGGCACCTGAACATGTCCGGCCCGGCTCCGACCTGAAAGTGCGCGTCCAAGGCGACCGACCCTTCCAGGCGACCGTCGCCATCGTAGACGAGGGGATTTTACAGATCACCCGCTTTGCCACGCCGGACGCTTACGGGGCCGTGTTTGGTCCCTGGGCGGCCGTCGTCCGTACGGCCGAGACGCTGGGCTGGGTCATCCGTAAGGTCGTCCAGGCGACGGGCGGCGGCGAGCGGCCTGTCCCGACACCGACGCCGACCTTCACGCGTCTGGTCTCTTACTGGAGCGGCTTGGTCCGAAGCGACGACCGAGGGCGCTTGGAAGTGACGTTTCCCGTCCCGCCCTATCAGGGCCGGCTCCGTGTGATGGTCGTGGCGGCCGACGCCGAACGCCTCGGGGGTGCCGAAAAGTCCGTGCGGGTCAGCTCCGACGTCGTCGTACTCCCCACACTTCCCCGTTTTGCTCACGCCGGAGATACCTTCCGATTCCCCGTGACGCTGACGAACACGACGGCTCGCCCGGAGACGGTCCGTCTCGACGTCGAAGCCGATGGCGCCGAATTCCCGGACCGGCCGCCCCGGACGGTCGAATTGCCGCCTCAGGGGACCCACACCGTCTGGGTGCCCCTCCGGGTGACCCAACCGATGGGAGCCCTGGAGGTCCGCATCCGGGCCGCTTGGTCCGGTGACCGGTATGCCGATACATTCCGTTTGGCCGTCTCGCCGGACCGACCCTACGAACGGCAGGCCGTCTACATCGCCGTCTCGCCAGGAGAGACCGACCTGCGGCCCTACGTCCGGGACTGGCTCCCCTCCATGCAGAAGACTCGCATCATCCTGTCGCCTATCCAGGGCCTCTTGTCTCTGACCCACCTGAAGTACTTGACGGGGTATCCCTACGGCTGTGTCGAGCAGACGGCCTCGTCGCTCCTGCCTCTCCTGCGGCTCCAGCCGATCGTCGAGCACCTCGACCCGGCCTTCGCACGAGGGTTGAACTGGGCCGACCGGGTCCGAAGCGGCATCGGGCGTTTGGTCGCCATGCAGACGCCTTCGGGCGGCTTTGCCTTCTGGCCGGGCGGGACCGACCCAGCCGAGTGGGCATCCATCTATGCGACCTTTGTCCTCTTGGCCGCTCAGCAGGCGGGCTACCCCGTGCCGGCGTCGACCCTGGAGGATGCCCTCCAATACATCGAGGGCCACGCTCGTACTCGGCCTTTCGGCTACTATGTCCTGGCCCTGGGCCGTCGGCTCCAAGGGCCTGACCTGGACCGGATCGCTCAGCTCCTCGAGCAGAAGCTTTCCTTCGAGGACCGGCTCTTTCTCATCGGGGCGCTCTACCACGGCGGCCGCACGGCGACGGCCGAGAAGGCGCTTCAGGCGACGCTCCAACAGCGTCCGGAAGCCGAGCGTCGCCTCGCCGGCGACTTTTACTCGCCCCTGCGGGCCTTGGGCGTCCAACTCTACATCCTGGAGACCCTCCACCCCGGAGTGCCGGCACACGAGGGCCTCGTCCGTACGTTGGTCGACCGCCTTCGGAAGGCCAGTGACTTTTACAGTACGCAGGAACTCGCCTGGGCCGTCCTGGCCCTGGGGCTTCGTATCAGCCACGTGCGATACGAATCCTTGCCGGAAGCCGAGCTCCGGGCCAACGGTCGCCCGGTCCGGGCCGTGTCCACACCCCAGGGTCGGATGTGGACGGTCGAAAACGCGGCTGGCCTCGATAGCTTCATACTCCGCCACCAGGGCTCCGGTGACCTATACTTGACGATCGAGACAGAAGGTTTCCCCACGACAGCCGCGCCGCCGCCTGAATCGGCCGGCCTCCGCGTCGAGCGGCGCTACTGGACATTGGAGGGTCAGCCTGTTCAGGATTTCCGGCTCAAGGACCTGGTCGTCGTCGAGCTGACGGTGACCTCGGCGCAACACGTCGTCCTGGACAACGTGGCTGTCGAGGACCGGCTCCCGGCCGGCCTGGAAGTCCAGAATCCCCGCCTGGGCGAAAGTCCTTTGCTGACCTGGGTGGACCGAAACCGTTTGTGGGCCCCTGAGTATGTGGACGTTCGGGACGACCGGATCGTCGTATTTGGCCGCCTCCCAGGGGCTGTCACGCGTTCGTACTACTATCTGGCCCGAGTCGTGACGCCCGGCGAATTCTTCCGGCCGGCCGCCTCGGCCCAGGTGATGTACCGACCGGAGATTCGGGGTCGGACCGACGTGGGCCGCCTGACCGTGGGCGGGGGCCCGACGGGGCCGGAGTCGTCGCAGTGAATAGCGCTATGAAGAAACGCCGCCTTATTCGGGAATTGATCCGCATCGTCGGGAAGGACGGGGTCGTCGTCGATCCCGTCGAGCGGCGGGTCTACGAGACGGACGGCCTGCATCCCTCGAGACCAGGTCTGTTGCGGTTCTCTGCTGGTTCATGAAAGAATGGGGGCCCGGGGACAAGCCCTGGCCCGACGGACGATCGACCTCTTCGAGCGAGCCGGTGTGGATTGGGTCGCCGTCAATCTGGGTGTTAGATTTTTAAGGATCGAGGGTCGGGGGTCTGAAAAAAGTCGGGCCCCTCGTCTCCCCACACCGAACACCCAGTACCGAACTTCTTCACCGGGCCAAGACTTCCCGGAGGGCACTCAGGAAGTACGCCACGTTCCGGGGATGGCTCCCGTAGCCCATGAGGCCGATCCGCCAGATCCGGCCGGCCAGAGGCCCCAAGCCGGCTCCGATTTCGATTCCGAAGTCCTCCAGGAGACGCCGGCGGACCCAGGCATCGTCCACGCCGTCGGGGACACGGATCGTGTTGAGATGCGGAATGCGGTCCGCCTCCGAACGGACCCAGTACGTGAGGCCCATCGCCTCGAGGCCATCCCGGAGCCGATGGTAGTTCGCCCGATGCCGAGCCCAAGCATTTTCGAGGCCCTCTTCCCGGAGAAGGGTCAGGGCCTCGTGGATGGCGAACAGCAAGGGGATTGGGACCGTGTGATGATAGACCCGGCTGGCGTTGGAACCGGCCACTGAGGATTTCCCGAGCCAATAATCGGCTAAGGCTTGAATATCTAAGAAAAGGCTGACGACAGGCGTTTTCCGACGCCGGACGGCATTCAGCGCCCGTTCGCTGAAGGTCACCGGTGAGAGGCCCGGCGGCCCCGAAAGACACTTCTGACTTCCCGAGTAGACAGCGTCCAGGCCCCATTCGTCGACCTTCACGGGGACGCCGCCCAGAGAGGTCACCGTATCGACCAGGGTCAGACATCCGTACCGACGGGCGATCTCGGCCAGCGTGGCCGCATCGGAGAGGGCCCCCGTCGAGGTCTCGGCGTGAACAAAGGCGACGACCTTAGCGTCCGGATGTCGCCGAAGAGCGTCTTCCAGCTTTTCAGGGTCGACCGGCCGACCCCACTCCGCTTCGACGACGACGGCCGTCCCGCCGTGACGCTCGACCATCTCCCGGATGCGGCCGCTAAAGAATCCATTCTGGCAAACGATAACCTTGTCACCGGGCTCGACCAGATTCGCCACGCAGGTCTCCATCCCGGCCGTACCAGGACCCGAGACGACGAAGGTCACCTCGTTCCGGGTCTGGAAAACGTACTGCAAGAGCGCCCGGATTTCGTCCAAAAGCCGGAAGCACGTCGGGTCGAAGTGACTGACGATCGGCCGGGCCAAGGCGGCCAGCACGCGGGGATGGACTTCCGTAGGCCCGGGCCCCATCAGGACCCGGAAGGGCGGATAAAGCGAAGCCGTACCCATGGGGGCCTCCCGATAAGGTCGCGGGACGAGGGGCTTCCAAGCCACCATCTCTCATCATACTCAAACGCCGGGAATTCCCCAAATTCACCGACCTCGCCCCTGCTGGACCCGAACGTATCCGGGTTCCCTCACGCTGAGGCGGGGGGCGCCGGGCGGGTCATGCGGAGCCATAGGCCATGGGCCGGGCCGTCGGGGCGGAAACCCAGACGTTCATAAAACCGGCGGGCTTTCACGTTCGTGACGCCGACCCAGAGTTCCAACTGCCGGACGCCCCGGGCGGCTAACCAGGCCATGACAAACTTCATCAGGGACGTACCGATCCCGAGACCTTGAACGTCGGGGTCCACGACGATCTCGTGAATTGCCCCGACGCGTTCTCCCTCTTCGTTCAACCA